>NZ_JAUBSB010000009.1:0-123425 GCF_036702135.1 Microcoleus sp. LAD1_D3
TAAATCCCACAACCGGGCTGTTTTGTCCGATGATGCCGTAGCGATGTATTTGCCGTCGGGACTAAAACTGACACTCCTTACCCAACGTTGATGGCCTTTAAATTCTTGTATCAGCTTGCCTGTTAAATCCCACAACCGGGCTGTTTTGTCCGATGATGCCGTAGCGATGTATTTGCCGTCGGGACTAAAACTGACACTCCATACTAAATTTTGATGTCCTTTAAACCGATTTTGTTCTCGGATGTTGTCGAGAATCTGGTTGAGGGCAATCTGGGGAGTAGATATCGGGTAATCAGCAAGGGAACGAACATTTTTGACTGTAGCTTGGAGTTCTTTTCCAGTCTTCACGGCAGAGATTAAAGCATCTATTTGGTTATTGTGCAACTCAAACTGTCTCAAAGCATCACTTGCAGCGCGCTCTAATTCGGTCAATTTCTGTGATGCTGCTGACAACTGTTCTGCTTTCTGCCGCGCCTCTGCTAATATTTGCTTTTCGGCTTCAGTTTGCTTGAGTTTTTCACGTAATTCTAGTAATTCCGCACCGCGCTGTTTTCGGATAAAAGGTACTAAATAATCGTGGACAAGTTGGTAACGTTCAATCGGAGTTGCTGGCACTTCTAACACCAATCCCGATTTAACGACAATCTCTAAAACCAAATCTAATCTTTTTGACTCTGTTCCTAAGTCTGCTGCTAACTCAGCCAAAGTTTTCTGAGGACGAGTGTTGTTTTCATCCGTCAGCAAGTACAAGACAAGTTCGGCAATATCTTTATTCTCCTGGCCGCAGTCGGCGATAACTTCTGCTAAAAATTCCTCAACCAGTTTGACCTTAGCCTGACTGCCTAGTTGCTGATATTCAGTCAGTCGAGTAATCTGCCGTTTTTCTAGTTGCGTTCCCACAATTTGGAACTCAATCGGCCGCACTTCGCGCACTTCACCTGCTAAATCTTCTACCAGCGCGTTTACCAAATCTTCGGATAAGTCAAGTTGAGAGCGTTTTGTTAAGGTTTGGAGAACAATTTTCGCATCTGCTATCGAAAATTTACCCAAGTAATAGCATATTTTTTTATTGAGAATGTCGTTATCAATAATTGACAAATTGCTGGCGCGATTCCATTCTAACAAGTAGAAAAGATAATCTTCCCGCAGCAACAGGATAATTTTGAGTTCACCAATCTCATTTAAACATTCAGCCAAAAAATCATAGAACTCTCTCCGGCTAGTTTGGTCTGGATAAGCAAAGAAAAATTCCTCAAACTGGTCAAAGATTAGTACCGTCAATAAATTGCGATTTTGATTCAGTCGTAACTGTTCCAGAATAGCTGTCGGCGTGTCAATAGGACTAGATAAACTCTCACTTTTTATTTTTTTTATTCCCAAGCTCAAACACTGACCGCAATCCATCACCCAATCATGATAAGACTGCAATAAAATAGGCAATACGTCCCGCGCGTCAAAAGTTGTAAGTTGCAGGGCTGGAACTAACCCCGCTTGAATAATCGAACTTTTTCCTACTCCAGATTGTCCGTGAATGATTGTCAGCTTGCAAGCAGGTGTACCTATCCGTTCAATTATCCGTTTAACATCCTGCGAACGCCCGGAAGCGGCGACAATTTCCTCAACAATTTCAGCTTTTGACTGACCTGATTCTAAAGCAAGATTAATTGTTTGTTGCGGCGGCTGCAAACGGCCGACGCCAATAAAAGCTTGCAGTCGATATTTGATTTTAACTTCCTGTTGTTCTAGTTTTAAATCAAATGCTTTTAAATATTCGCTTTGCTCAAAATAGAGAGTGCTCAACTCTTCTAAAATCCTTAGATAAAGCTGCACATCATCTTGAGGCTGCGTATTGTCTTTAGCCGCTTCTAAGTTTTTAACAGCCTCCGACTGTTGACTGAGTTTTCGCTGCGCTTTTGCCCAAAGTAACAGATATAAACCAGTCTCTTTTTTGGCGGCTTCTGCTTGTTCTAAAACAGACAGTGCTGATTTAGATAATTCGCAAGCTTTTTCCCACTCATAACGTTGCAGCGCTACCTCAGCCAAAAAGCCGTAATCTTCAGCTACTTGACTCGAAGTGCCACAATATTCGTGCATTTCTAAGGCTTTGACTGCTAAACTTTGCAACTCTTCCCAAGCTTGTAAAAGTCGCAGCACTTCGCCAAGTTCGCTAATACATTTAGCCGCTAAATCATTTCGTTGTGCTTGCTCAAAACTCTCCAGAGATTGCTGCAAATACTGTCTAGATTTTTGCCAATAATCCTGACTTCCTGCCCGGTGCAATTCTGCTTTGCGGTTGTAAGCTTGAGCAATTTTCTGGGAGACAAGTCCTTGTCTTTCTAACTGGTGATTTTGCTGCCAAAATGTCAAACTTTGCTGATAATGTTCGAGTGCTGAATCTCTTTGATTTTTCTGAAGTTTAACTAAACCCTGAATAAATTGCCAACTAGCTTGCAATTCCGGGCCTAATGCTGCATTTAGCAGGTCATTCTCCAACAACTCAATTTCACAGTCATCTAACTTGAAATTCTCAACATTAGCAAAAGCTTGACTTGCTTGTTGTTGCAACAAATTCATCAAATCATCGGGCGGCATGGTAAACTGAATTGGAGGAGGAGCCCATGACTTCAAATCATTCGCCGATCGACTAAATTTAGACAGTACGGAATCCGTCACCCATAATATCAACGGAAAAGCAAAATCTTGTTTGAATTGATCTCGCGCTCTATTAGCCCCAGCTAGCAGGTCATCAAGAGCAACCACCGATTCGATACCCACAATTATTAAAGCTTTCGGCGGTTGCTCTTGGACGGCATTGAGAATAGTTTGATGAAGTATTTTAGTAGCAGGCTCAAGGACTAATTCTTGATATTCAACTGTCGAGCGATCGCGCAGCTTTTCCAGCATTGCAGAACGCAAGCTAGCATAATTGCAGCGCACTATAGTTAAAGAAAACTTTCCTTGAAAGCGGGCGATCGTCCGTACCAAAGTAGAGAGCGATCGCTCATTTTCTGCTGCAATATCTTCGGCTAGATTTGAGTTTACCATAATCTCAAGAATTTTGCTGCTGCCACAGCTTAAATTTGTCAGTTTCCATCAACAGCGGATTCAACGCAAACCAATTTCCTTGAGTGTCTACATATTCAAAAACCCACAGGTTTCGCAGCAAATCTTGGTATTCTTTATCTCCATTAATGCTTTGTTCTTTCACCACCTTAAACAGTAATTCCCACTCATCATTATCAATGCCACGACTCAGACTGTCGCGGAAACTGCGAATCACTGATTTCAACACATGTTGCGAAATAGGAGGGTCTTCTTGCTGCAAGCAACCAAACAGCATCCCCATCAAGTTTCGCAGATGACCTCCGCTGACTCGGCACAATTCATCTAAAGTTTCAGGACTGTCAAAAACTTGGGTAATTAATGTGATATGTTCCTCGGTTGGCACATCGGGAAAAGCCCGCGACATCACCATGCGCCGCAGCAAATTCATCCCCTCCACACATTTGCTGCCGTCTCTATTCTTTACTGGTACCATGGGCAAAACTTTCGGGTCAACTCCGCCCCCCAAGCGATTTTTCAAAATTTCACTTTCATTGCCAAAAATCAATCCCAACGGCAGGGTATAAACTAAATGGCAATTTAGTTTCCGTAACTGATCGCCCCGGTCAATAAAGATATATTCTGGCAACAGTCGCCCCGCTGCATTGGGTCGAGAAACTATCCTGTCTAAGTTGTCAACAATCACCACCAATCCTTTTTTACCCCGCTGCTTTAGCTGATTAATTGCTACATCAATAATTTCTTCATTAATCAGTTCTAACATTTTAGTAGCTTGCGGTTCCATGTACTGTCTCAGTTTCGATCGCAAGTCGGGATTACTTTTGGTTTTGGCAGTAATTTTGGCGATGCCTAAAGGCAGAGAAACTTCCAGATTTCCGTCTGTATTGCCCTTATATTTGCTGCCCAAAAGTTCTCCCTCAGCTTCTAAGATCACAGGGGTTTGTAAAAAATCCCAACTATTTTTTAAGAATTCTTTAAAGCGCTGGGGCTGCAAGGAAATTTTGCCCTCTTCCAAGCTTTGCGTGACTCGCCGTGCGATCGCTAACATGATATCTGTCAAATCCAGATCCATTTCATCGAGGTCTTGTGTTGACTCGAAGTAAACTACATGAAACCCCTCATCTGTCAACTCTTTTTCCAATCGCGACAATTCAGTAGACTTGCCGCAACCAATATGTCCGCTAAATAATTGGCAAGTCCGTTTATCTGGTGACACGCGGGTAATTGTTCGTTTGAGTATGTTAATAACTTTTCCGCCGCGCACCTCAGAAAAATCAATGTAGTAGCGCTGATCTTCGGCATTGCCCAACATCAGGGAGTGACTGGGGTTGCAGGCGTCGCAGAATCGATCGAAATCTAGGTTCATAAAATTTTCTAAATTAGTTATTGTAGTTATTGTAGGGTGGGTCAGGGCTGAATGTTTTGACCAGACACTAAACATTTTTCCCGCTAAGCACCCTACGGTTAGTTAGCTGACCACCCATACGCCCAAGACTATTAGTGTGAACCTGGATGCTGTTTCCAATATTGGTAGGCGGCATAGGCCAAGGTGACCGCGCCGGTCACGATCGCAGATTCATCGACCTCAAATTGCGGGTGATGGAGGGGATAGTTCGGTTTGTCAGTCAGTCCCACTCCTAAGCGAAACATGGTTCCCGGTGCGTGTTCTAAGTACATCGAAAAATCTTCCGCGCCGAGGGATGGTTCTGGTAAAATCTGGACGCGCGATCGACCTAAAGCTTCTACGGCCGCAGTTTCGACTAATTGCGTGAGTTTGGGGTCGTTTTGGACTCCGGGCACGCCGCGCTTGTAGGTGAGTTCGTACTTAGCGCCGTAAGTCGCGCAAACGCTAGAAACAATTTGTTCGATCCAAGCCGGCAGTTTTTCGTGGGTTTCGGGATGCAGCGATCGCACGGTTCCCAATAATTTTACTCGATCGGCAATCACGTTCGGCGCTCGTCCGCCGTTAATTTGCCCGATCGTCAAAACCAGTGGCCTCAAAGGATTTTGCGTGCGGCTAATTGCCTGCTGCAAGGTGGTAATTATCTGAGAAGCAATCCAAATTGCGTCGATCGCCTCGTGGGGACGCGCACCGTGGCCGGATTCGCCCATCACAATCAATTCTAGGTCATCTGCCGCCGCCGTCAGGGCCCCGTGGCGGATACCAATGCAACCGCCGGGAATCGTCGGAAAAACGTGCACTCCGAGGATGCCGTCAACATCTTGCATCGCCCCATCTTTAATCATCCATTGAGCACCTTGGGCAATCTCTTCCGCCGGCTGAAACAAGAAGCGGACGTGACCGGGCAATTTTTCCCCTAGCTGAGACAATATCATGGCTGCGCCCAAACCGACTGTGGTGTGGATGTCGTGGCCGCAGGCGTGCATGACTCCCTCGTTGCGGGAGGCAAATTCTAAGTTTGTGCGTTCTTGAATCGGCAAAGCGTCCATATCGGTGCGAATTGCCAGCCACCGGGACTCGCTGCTGTTGCCTTTGAGTTCGCCGAGCACTCCTGTTTTGCCGATTCCTTCGATCGCGCGGACTCCGCTGGATGCGAGAACTCCGGCTACATAGGCGGCGGTTTGATATTCTTGACCGCTGAGTTCGGGGTGGGAGTGGATGTGCCGGCGAATTTCGATTAAGCGGGGTGCTAGGGTGGCGGCTAATTCTTGGATGCGGGGAAGCATGAATTTAGTTGGGGAATGCGGTACAAGCTGTAGTCAACTAGGTTAACGCAAATGTTTGGGGGTGAACAGGGTTATAAGGGGCAAAAGTGCGATCGGGCTTTTAGATGGCAATGCTATTTCGTTTGTGAATAAGATTTTTTTTTCTAACCGCAGAGGGCGCAGAGGACGCAGAGAAAAGAGAGAAAAGAGAGTTAGGTATAAACGGGAAATAAACGTCTAGATTCTAGATTCTAAGGCTGAGTTTTAGTTGATAATATCATGTCCGGTCGAGCAACCGCGATTTTTGTAGGGGCGGGTTCACCAACAATACCTGCCAATAATTTACCATCTCAAAAACCCGCCCCGACCTGGATATTATGGTTAAGCGATCGGACATGATATAATTTCGGGTTATGATATCATCAAAGAGTAATTTTATTACAATTATTACCTATGATTAGCTTTGGGTTTTGGAATATAATTATTATAATTACAGTCGCTTTATTTTTCAAATTTAATTGGCGATTAGATAGCGAAAAAGCAGCATGGCAAGATTCTTTGTTTTTAAAACATCCTTCGATGCAAAGGTTGACTCAGTTTTTTAGTCAACCTATTGTTAACTTTATTTTGCAAGCAGTTATTGTATTAGTTCTCACCCGATTTCTCAGTTATACTGGTTGGTTGGTTTACAATCTGACTAATCGGCCCGATCCGCCTTACTGGGATTTTAAGTGGTTTTATGTAGCGAGTAGATTAGCCCATCAGCATTTGAGTCCCTTTAATGTGGAGGTGTTTAACATCGGTTTCTGTAGCATCACAAAAGTGTGTGGGTTTATTCCTTCTTTTGTTTATCCACCTAATATCATTCCTCCGCTGTGGTTTGTGGGCTATTTCCCGATGAAGACTGCATTCACAATCTGGATTTGGCTGCATCTTATTGCCACAGGTTTTGTTTTATGGGGAGCGAATATCTTGTTGGTGTCGCACTCACGAGCTTTTAGGACTATTTGTAGTATATCAGTTGCATTCCTCTACGGTTTTGTCTTCGATCTTCAAGTTGGCAATGTGGCAACTTTTATTGCCGTTCTGCTGTTATGGATGTTTATTTATGCTAGAACAAATCACGATGTAATTGCAGGAATTTTATTAGGAGTTGCCCTTTTTAAACCAACATTAGTTATATTGTTTATTCCTTATTTTTTAATCAAAAGACGGTTTCAGCTAGTTTTTATATCTCTAGTGACGGTAACTTTTTTGGCAGTTATAGGTCTAGCTGTAACGGGCAATTCTTTAACAGGATTTATACAGGATGCGACTCGTGGATTTCCACTCTGGCTCAATGATCCATCGAATAATGCTTATATTTCTATGAGTCGCCTTGATTTAAGGGTTATGGGGCCGAGATTTTTCCCCGATAGTCCCTTCGTGGCGAAGCTATTTTCTGACTTGATTGTTCTGCTGCTAGTTGGTTTAGTGAGTTGGTATTTTTACAAAAAACAATCTCGCAATGCTTGGTCAAAAAAGGTTGACTTATCTGAAATGGTGCTAATTTCTACTTTGAGTATTGCTATCAACTATTCTCAGCCCACGAGTTCTGTGATGTTAGCACCGGCGGTGGTTTTTTTGCTGAATGATTTATGTTTTCAGATTAAAAATTGTGCGTTCTCTAGGCAAAGAATGTCGGTTTGGTTATTGGGCGTTGGCTGTGTCATGGTGCAAACCGCAGTGATTCATGGCGGGCTGTTGGTGTTTCTAGGAAAGCGGTGGAACTGGAAGGGGGGGGAATTGCCTTATTTGTTTAAAGTAACTATTTTTTCACTACCGAGTTATGCGATTTTAGGCCTTACGTTAAGTGTTTTAGTCTTAGCAATTACATCTCTTCGTCAAAAACAGGTTGCTGAATTTGACCCTTTGGATCAGGTTTCGGGTTAGAGGAAAAACACAACCGGATCAAAATATTTGTAGAAGAGCCAAAGAATATCTCTAAAAGGGAATGCCTAGTAGTCCACTCTCATCACTTTCGTCTGTAAGTCTAAGTCTTACAAATGAATTAAAATTAAAATCTGCTGCAAACTCAGAGTATGGAACACTATCTGAATTTAAAGTACAGATATATTGAAAGCCACATCTTCTAGATTCTGCATCGGCAAATTCAAGAGCAAGTCTCACTTGTCTCTCATCAACACCATCAAAAATGGTACTGTCATGAATTAATATACGTGGTGAAGGATCGCGTTCAGACCAAAGCTGTGCCAGCATTAAGTCATAACAAAATATTTTCATGTTATCGATACCTTCGCTGCCATCACGGCTAATCTCTACATTGAACTGAAAACCATTGTCGCCTACATTAATAATTAACCTTCCTGGGGCACCGTAAAGACGCCGAGAGTTTGTATTGAATAGCTTTCTAGCTTTTTCTGCTTGAACACGTCGTTCTTGATAGTCACGACGTGCGCGTTGTAGTAAGCGTTCTTTTTCAATATTTAAAGCACTTTTTCCTTCTTCAAATTTATTTAATTCTTCTATGCGTTTATTAATTTCATTTAGATTAGATACAATTTCTAGATAAAGTTCTTGGAGTCTTGTGTACTCTTCTAAAGCACCATGTGTTTGTAGCACTTCCAATAAAGAAGCACGTTGTTCGGTTTTTTCACGTATGAGACGTTCTCTAGATGATACATCTCTCCTGATACGCTCAATTTCATTCGATAGAAAATCGCGACGATTTTCTATAAGTCTACGATGAAAAATTTCTACTTCTTCCAATCTTCTAACTACCAAACCCGGGAGTTCAATACCGACACTTTCGTATATATGAGTTACATCATCTGGGGATGGTTCATTTTCTGCTTCCAGGCTAGATTGATAAAATTCTAATATTTTTTTATCGGCAATATTGTTATTAGTGGCTTCATGAATTTCCGCAGTCAACCGATTAGCATTAGCCTCTAGTTCGTGGTATTGAGGAGCTACGCGAAAATTACTTAAGGTTTGTTTTCTCTCGCGTAACTGTGACTCGACTTGGACTTTTAAAGCTTCGAGTTCGCCTAGAGAACCAAATATGCCAATTGCAACTCCTGTATCTGTGTCTTTTTTGAGTTTTTTTATATCATCTAGTAATTTTTTTTGATCTTTTAAAAGTTGTAAATCTCTCGCATCTTCCCAAGCCAAACCTAGTAAAAAAGCATTATTAACTTGCTTCTCCCAATCAAACTGCTTTCTGTAATGTTCAAAGGGAGTAGAAAAGGCGTCTCGTCCACGGCGGATAAAATAAGAAATTAGACCTCTAAACGTAGGTTGGAATTTTTTATCTTCATTATCACTTGGCAAACCAAACAAAAGGTTTCCTAGTATTGCCTTCCAATGTATCACGCTCAGAACTCTTTGCCCTTCTTTTTCTTTTGGCTGAATTGGCCAGGAAGTAGTATCTCCTTGAATTACTACTTTTGACTTGTCCGCAGTATTTCTAGTTACTGTAATAACTTGATTAGAAAGTGTCAACTCTAGGCTAAATGCCCAACCTCGTAAATTTATAGAATCCAGTCCTTTAGCTTTTTGTAATCTAGAGCCTAAGCAAAAGTGAATTATTTCAATTAGAGTTGATTTACCTAAACCATTACGAGAGTCTTTGCTCCCAGACTCTTCTGTACGATCGGCCAATACTACATTAAAGCCGGGCGTAAACTCGACAGTTTTAAATGAAGTATGATTACAACGAATAGCACGAATCATCGACGACTCCTACGAAGTATTCCTGCATCCATTTCAATTGCCCCAATAGCGTATAGGATATCCAGAGTCAAAACAAACCGTTCAAAGGTTGCGACTTCCGGTATTGTCGAAACAGCACTCCAAAGTGACGAGACTGTACGTGGATATTGCAAGTGTTCTAATATTGTAGCACCTACACCTAATAGAGAATAACGGGTTGAGATGTGCTTCGTGGGCAAAATAATTGAAAAGTTATAAGTTGAAGTGGTATCTGTAGAAAAAGTCATCTTTCAAAAACCTCGCACCTCTCAAAAAGATAGGATAATACTGCTAACCCTGCTGCTGTCTTCTTCAAATCTGAGCTATTACCACATGAGAACTTGTGCAAAGATTCAAATAAAGCATCTCCCCTAATGTCTGCTTTCAATAATCTTTGGTATTCAGTTACAAACCCTGCCTTCAGTTTTTCGGGAAAGTCAGGACGTAAAACGGCATTAACTTCAATAAAACGATGAACTTCTTTGACTTTAACCATACCCATTATTAGTAAAAAATGAACCTCCTGAGTCAGATTATTTTTCGAGATTTTCTGTGTTACGTCTGTAATATTGAAGTTGATTTCCGGAGAAGCAGGTTGCATACCCAGGATAAATTTAGTTACGATATCTAGCTCATCAAAGGAGACATATGGCATCTCACGGGCAAGTGCTTCTCGTTTTTGCAAGCTAATTGTAGTCAATTCTTTTTGATAAGTAGATCGCTTTTTGATGAGTGCTTCAATTTGTCTTTCTAGCTTGGCTTCCTCCTTGGAGTCGTTGGCATGGAGCAAATCGTCTTCTAGTTTTTTTTGTAATTCTAAATTTTTCTCAATGTGTTGGTTCAAGTCTTGTTCACGTTGATGGTGCGACTCCACAATTTACTCTCCTATAAACCGCACCATAAACTGTTTTAAACCTTGTTTGAGATTTATTCCTGTACCTAGTTCTAATTCACCTTCATAGTCCAAGATAAAAGGAATAAGAGGCACCGCAACCTTTAATCTATGCTTAAAATCTATTTGAGGTGCATTAATCACTTGGACGATCTCTTCCTGACTACCAGTTAGAGTAATGCCGCGTTGTTGTAATATACTTAAACCCTCCTGGATAGTCGGTAAAATATTCTGCATTTCTGCATCTGACACTTTGTTAGCTTCTATTGCATCTAACAAAGCAGAAATAGTAGTCATTTGAGATTCATTCAACTGATATGTGATTGCAGAAATAATATTTTTTTCACCAGCCTCATAATGGGCTAGTAATCCTTGTCGCAGGTTGTTAATGTTTGCATAAATAGCTTTCTGCCCAGCAGATAATCGGTCTAATCTGTTGTTCACCTCTTCTAACTGGATAGCTACGCTGTGCATTTGTACAGTTGATTCCCCAGTTATCTGCTGATGCAGTTGATCGTATTCCTGCTGATAGCGATTCGCTGATTCCCTTAATTGCTCAATTTCTCGATTGTATTTAACCTGGCGACGTGGATCATCTTCATAGTGTAAGGCATCTTCGTACTTTTTGAGTAAAGCTAAAATTTGTTTAATATTGTCTTCCAAGTCTTTCAGTCGCCGGGTAAGGTGAGATGGTTCCATTGGAGCAGCCTTTTGCTTTTACAAAAAAGATTTGTAAATAATGTAGCACTTAACGCACGTGTTCGGATCTGCGATCGCACCAATACGCTCAGAAACCATGTTTTTCAACTAGAATAAAGGACTAGAAGCAAGTCTTTTCGTAAAAAACCCGGTTTCCAGTCAGTCCTATGGGGTTCACACGCGCACCTCCTGACCCAAATCCTCCCGCACTCTTTGCAGTATTTCCCGTTCAAGTCTGATTACTTTTGTTTGCAACTCCCACTTTTCCAAACGATAAAGAACTAAGTCCGTCTCCGTATCGCTAGCACCCAACATCGCATCAACTGTTTCTAAACTGTGGGTAGTTGCAAATAGCTGCACATCCAATCGCTGACACCACTGCACCATCCAAGTAAAGGAACTGCAAAGTGAATCAGTATGAATAGCTTTTTCTATTTCGTCAATTAGTAAAACTCCACCTCGAACTTTGCTCAGCCTTAAAGCAATGCACAACAGACGACGCACACCATCACCAACAGCACTTAACGGCAAAATTCCCAATTGTTTATGATCGATATAAAGACTGGGGCGCTGGCCCCTATGCGACAGAATGGCTAAATCAATAATTCCTGAATCTATCCCTTGCAGTAACTTAATCACTTCCGACTTAAAACGCTGAAAAGTTGCTTCTGAGAGCAATTCTTCGCTCCCATAAGAAAAAGGTGTGACTGTATCCACAGTCAGCACGGCATTTAAACAATGTGTTGATATTGCCTCTAAAACGCTGGTTTTCCCTGAGTTATTCGCACCAACCAAGAGGTTGATTTGACCCAAGTCCTGCAAGGTTAAATCTCGCAGGCCTCGGAACTGATGAATGGTTAAATTGTCAAGGTGTTTCATAATTATGACTTAGGCATTTCAACTGAGATGCTTCCCTTCTCTCAGCATGATACATAGGCTTTGCCTAAGTCCCGATCGACTTATGACTTGGGCGTATAAGTCGATCGCACTTGCAACTCCTTCAACTGCTTCTCATCCACCCCAGCCGGCGCATTCGTCAGCAAACAACCCGCCTGCTGCGTCTTCGGAAACGCAATCACATCGCGAATCGATTCCTCACCAGCCAACAGCATCACCAACCGATCCAAACCGTAAGCAATGCCTCCGTGGGGCGGAGTTCCATACTCAAACGCATCCAACAAAAAGCCAAACTTATTGTAAGCTTCCTCAGTCGATAAGCCGATCGCCTCAAACACCTTTTCCTGAACTTCCCGCTGATAAATCCGCAGAGAACCGCCGCCGATTTCTGTACCGTTTAACACCAAATCGTAAGCTTGAGCCCTCGCAGTTTTCAAATCATTAATATCGTCAGGATGCGGCGCAGTAAACGGGTGGTGCAATGCTTCTAAACGCTTCTCGTCAGCATTCCATTCAAACATCGGGAAATCTGTCACCCACAGCAGATTCATCTTGTCTTTATCTATCAATCCCAATTCGTTACCGACAAACAAACGCAATCTATCCAAAGTCTTATTGACAGTTGTCACATCAGCCGCTGCGAATAACAACAAATGACCTGGTTGCGCGCCAGTGCGATCGAGCAATTGCTGTTTTTGTGCTTCCGTCAAATTGTCCTTAATTGCGCCGATCGTATCAATTTCGCCGTTATCCCGCACCCGAATGTAAGCCAATCCCTTCGCACCGGCGTCGCTGGCTTCCTTAAACAAATCGCCTTTCGGGCCCGGTTTAATCCGCACGTTAGAAATCGCATCATTCCCGCCCGGAATCGGCAAAACTTTCACAATTCCGCCCGCAGCAACCGCCCCGGAAAATACCTTAAATCCCGAATCTTTCATCAAATCGGAAACATCGACTAATTCCATACCGAAGCGAGTATCCGGTTTGTCGCTACCGTAGCGATCCATTGCTTCAGCGTAAGTCAAGCGCGGGAAAGGACGAGGCAATTCTACGCCTTTGACACTTTGGAAAATCTGGGAGACTAAACCTTCGTTTAATTCGATAACTTCTTCTAAAGACATGAAACTCATTTCCATGTCTAATTGTGTGAATTCCGGCTGTCTGTCGGCGCGCAAATCTTCATCGCGGAAACAGCGGGCAATCTGATAATATCTGTCCAAACCCGAAACCATTAACAATTGTTTGAACAACTGCGGCGACTGCGGCAAAGCGTACCATTCGCCCAAATTGACGCGGCTGGGAACTAAATAATCTCTCGCACCTTCGGGAGTCGATCTCGTTAAAATCGGTGTTTCAACTTCAATAAAACCTCCCACATCTTCCAGGTGGCGGCGCATCGCTTTGACTACTTGGTGGCGAAGCTGCAAATTGCGACTCATACGATCGCGCCGCAAGTCCAAATAGCGATATTTCAGGCGCAAATCTTCCCGCACGCTTTCATTTTCCGCCGTCGCCACCTGAAACGGTAACTGTTTGCGAACCGCATTCAACAACTCAATTTCGTCAGCGTAAATTTCCACCTCACCCGTAGGCAATTTCGGGTTGAGGGAATCTTCGGGGCGGCTGCTGACTCGCCCGGTAATTTTAAGCACGTATTCGCTGCGTAAAGCCTCAGCCCCGTGATAGGAATCGGGGGTGCGTTCAGGATCGCTGACAATTTGCACAATACCCGATCGATCGCGCACATCCAGAAAAATCACCCCGCCATGATCGCGGCGGCGATCCACCCAGCCGTAAAGGGTGACAGTCTCTCCGATGTGTTCGCTTCGCAGTTCGCCGCAGTAGTAACTTCTCATAATTGGGGGTTGTGGACTAAAAATAAAGCTTTTTAATTATGCAGTATGCCTGAAACTTCTGCTGAATGCAAATGCACCCACGATCGGCATTAGCTTTGGAATTAATTCCAAAGCTAACTACCCTCACAACCCGCTGGGAGTTCCCAACCCCCGGCTGGCCCTTCTAGGAATCCCCGCGATCGCTGTGAGACTTGTCAAAAAACGCCGTCAGCGCCGTCCATGCAGACTTAGCCGCATCCGTCAAGCGAGTGCCGATCGACTCAATTTGCCTCACAATAACGTGCCAATTCTTTTCAGCTTCCGTGTGAATGTGGTCAACAGCTTGTTCGATGCGATCGCGTTCGATCAATTTATTTTGTTCCACCGCTTCTCGCGCTTGTCGCACTGCTTTCAAATAAGCTTCGCGACTGACTTCGCCGGCATCTTGCACCTGCGCTTGCGCCCGCGTTTTAATCGCATCTACCACCAGCCAATTTTTCTCAGTTTCTTTTTTAATCAGCCTGACTGCTTCTGTGAATCTATCGTGGGCGAGATCCTTATTTTCTTCGATCGCCCCGGAGGCCTTATTGACAGCTTTTAAATAAGCTTCGCGGGTGAGTTCGCCCGCTGCTTGCACTTCGGCGGTGGCACGTTTTTTAATTGCTTCAAACAGCGCCGCAGTTTCTGCGATCGCCTCATCAGTCGCGTCGGGCATCTCTTGTTTGACGAGCTCCGTCGTTTCGATAGTTGCCTCTAAAACTGGTTCCTCGGTTACTTTTGGATCTGTCATATCAATCTTCTCCTGTGGTAGTAAACATTTTCAAAAAATCTCACAGTCCCTGGATGCAGACTTTGTAGGTGTAGCGCCAGAAGGAATTGTGGTCTTTTATACAGACTTTGTAGGTGTAGCGCCAGAAGGAATTCTGGCATTTAATAAGAACTAGGCAATTCTTGTTTCAGCTTTATCAACTTTTGTATCCGCGCTTACCTAGTTGGAATGACCTTAGTTCTATTACATTATATCTACCAAAGTTGCTCTCGTGTGTAGGATACCGCCAACTTGTAGGTACGGTTTAGCGCACTTAAATTTGTGATAAGTCTCTATACCTAAAAAAACACACACCAATCAACTTGGTTTCTCAACCCAATAAAACTGGCCAATTTAATAGTTTCAATTTTCTAACTGCCAATCTTTGCTCTCGTCCGTATATAACAAGTGGTGACATCTTTGAGCGTTCAGTAAAGATTGAGGAAATTCGTACTTAGATAAGAGGATCTCTTCGAGCGCAACTTTCATTTGATTGGCGCAGATATGTGGCGGTACTTTGCCTGTTCCCGTACCCATGCCGGGAATAGCGATAGTTTCAATTATATGTTTGACTGGAGTTCCATCTGCGACTGAGCCAAATTTTACGAGAGTCAAAATAGCGCGGGTTGCTAGATAAACATTTACTGTTTCTCTTAAAACTGTGGGAACGCGCATAATTGGTGCAGCTATTAAATAGGGAATTTCAGCATGATCGGTGTCTAAAACTTCTGCCATTCCTACTAATAGTTCACCGTGATGTCGATCCTGAATTAGTTTTTGCAGCCGTTCAAGAACCTGCCCTCCAAAATATTCCGAAATTTCTAAATCTAAGCCGTCATCCATGAAACCAAAACTATTCCCCGGACTAACAATAGCATCGCATTTCACATCAAATATTGAACCGCGATGTATTTTTACATTTTCCATACTGCCGCAAGTGCTTTCCCACGCTCTAACTAAACCATCGTCTAAGGTAGCCAGCACAATTTGCATAAATACTCTCTCTTAATTTTAATTGCGAACAGCTAGAGCGATCGCCAATTTAATCCTACAATACTTTACATAAGTCTGCTGCATCTCAAATTCATCTCAATTTCAACTCGCAATTCTTCCATAGCTGTATGCCGCAACACCCAAATCTCCGCCACGCGATCGCAATTAGTTTAGGTTCCGTTGCCGGCGCTTTGAGCCGGTATTATAATCACCTTGTGGTTTGCCAATCGTTTCGGGACGGCTTTTCCCTAGAGCTTTTAACCCGGTTGCTCCCCTGTCAGGTTTAGGTGTGATGATGTGTACTGCATCGTGTTTTCCGGCTGAGGAGCTAAAGTTTTCAAGCTATTTTTCTATCTTGTTTTCAGTTTACTCTTTCTCGGTTAAACTCACATTTAATAAATAATGCTTATGGCGCTCCGATATCCCGGTCCTCAAAAGAACGGTTAAGAATTCAAACAGCGTTTGGTGCGTTTATGCTCGTACATTAGTTTGTCAGCCTTTGCGAGCAATTGTTCTAATAAAACTTCATTATTTAACTCCCCAAACTGCACACCAAGACTTATTGATATATAAGCTCGCTCGGACTGTTGATTAAAGCAATCTATATTTTCTTGCAGGCGACTCTGAAAATTAGTAGATGAATCACTAGAAAAATTAGTAATAAATAAAGCAAATTCATCTCCTCCCAGTCGAGCTACAATATCCGCATCACGAAAGGTTTGCTTCAATATTTGAGCTGCGTCAACGATTACTCTGTCTCCCATTTCGTGCCCGAAAGTATCGTTAATCTTTTTCAAACCATCTAAGTCAGCGAACAAAATACAATAGGAGGTTTGCGTGCGTTGAGCAATTTTCAGTTGTTGTTCTGCTAGTAAAAAGAAGCCACGTCGGTTATATAATCCAGTTAATTGATCGGTCACGGATAGCTGCCTTACTTCTGCTTCTGCCTTTAGACGTTCCTGAATTTCGTGTTCTAAACGTTGATTTTGTTCTATCAGTTGTTGGCGTTGCTGTTGGATAAGTAATTGATTTTTTACTCGCATCAGCACTTCCTGCTCTTGAAAGGGTTTGGTAATATAATCTACACCACCCAGTTCAAAGGCTCGTAGCTTGTTTTCCAGTCGTTCGATCGCACTGATAAAAATAACCGGGATCTGAGCACTCGCTTCCAATGCTTTTAACTTTTGACAGACTTCGTACCCATTCATCTCCGGCATATTGATGTCAAGTAAAATCAGACTCGGTGGGTCGCGATGAACACCTTGGAGTGCCATTCTGCCGTTGAGCGCTTTACGCACAATATAGCCGTGTGACTCTAGAATTTTGGCTAACAAGCGCAGATTGTCTGGGGTATCATCCACGATGAGAATATTCGTTTGGGCGGCAAGTTTGAATAGAGTTGTCATGATCTTCTTCCTAAATCTGGGTGAGAGTTGCGATCGTTTCAAGCTGAAAGTTATCGACCAGAGATGTCATCGCTTCGATGAAATCTTGTTTCTCCTGGGGAATTTGAGCAATAAGTTGATAAAGCTTATTATCACTAAGATCGAGTGCTGCTTCATGAACTTCTGCAATCCACTGGGTGGGCATGGTTTTCAAGTCAGGAGTAAATATGTTTGGTGGCGAAGCTGATGAGTCTGGCGGAACTTTTTCGGCGTAGCAGTAGCGGACGCCCAAGTGATGAGCTATTTTGTTGAAAAGTGTGTCTTCAGTAAACGGCTTGGCAATGTAGTCATCGCAACCAACTTGCAGGCTGGCGATACGATCGTCTTCAAAAGCATAGGCAGTGAGGGCAATGATGCGTGTCATTTGTCTGTTGTGCTGTGACATTTGCCCTGAGTTATCTGCTGATGACCCATGACTAATGACTAATGACTCTTGTGCTCGAATCTGTCTCGTCGCTTCATAACCATCCATGACAGGCATTTGAATGTCCATCAAAATCAGGTCAGGGTGCCATGTTTGCCAACGAGCGATCGCCTCTGCCCCATTCTCCACCCCACACACCTGAAACCCAACTGACTCCAGCAGTGTCACCAGCAGTTGCCGATTTTCTGGAACGTCTTCTGCTACTAGAATTCGGTAGATAGGTTGCCCCGGTTCGAGTCCGATAATCCGATCGCTCGTTTCAGGTTCCTCTAAATCAACGGACTCTGGTACTTCCAAAACGACTTTGCACGTAAAAGTCGAGCCTTGATCCAGGGTGCTTTCCACGGTGATATCGCCTCCCATCAGACGCGCAAACTCACGACTGATAGACAGTCCTAAACCTGTTCCTCGATCGTGACGACCGCGATTGGTTTGCATGAAAGCCTCAAAAATTGATTCTAAATCTGAGGGGGAAATGCCAGATCCGGTATCCTCAACTTCGAGACACAGGGTAATAGTTGGTTTAACATCGGGTGGATTAGTGGCGCGATCGCGATTTGTACCCGATGGCATATCATCTGATGAAAAAGCTCGTCCGCGCAGCACTATGCTTCCTTTTGTTGTAAATTTGATCGCGTTCCCAAGCAAATTAATCAAGATTTGCCGAAGTTTTGCTTGATCGCCACAGACATAACGGGGGACAGTAGCATCCCACTCGCTGCTCAGATGTAACCCTTTCTCAGGCGCTTTGAGGGTGAACATCTCGTTAATAGAACCCAGCAGTCGATGCAGATTAAAACAGCTTGCACTCAGTACCAATTGCCCTGCTTCAATCCTGGACATTTGCAAAACATCGTCGATCAATGTCAGCAGGTGTTCTCCACTACGGGTAATGATGCCTAAATGCTCTTGAAATTCTTCTGGGATATGGGGGCTGCGGTTCATAAGCTGGGTAAATCCCAGAATGGCGTTGAGTGGCGTTCTGAGCTCGTGGCTCATGTTGGCAAGGAACTGGCTTTTTGCACGGTTGGCTATTGCTGCCCTTTCGGCAGCTTGTTCTAGGGCAGCTTGCGAAAATTCTAACACCGCCAGCATGAGGATATGTCTCATTTCGGCGGCACCTTCTAACTCTGCAATCTGCCACGGCTCAGACATCTCCCGCACTGTCTCTTTCCACAGTTCAAAGGATTTGCGGGGACACAGGTGCATTTTTCCAATTTCGTTGATCGACACAGCATCCTGTGGATTACCAGCCCAGTTTATGGTTTGAATTTGTTCGGGTCGGAACCAGAGGATGTGGTATGACTTTTGTATGGCGTAGCATAGCAAGATTGAGATTGCTAAAACACCACTAGCTCGATCCTTAAATTGCTTGGCTTGGGGATACAACTGAGACAAAGAAGCTGTTGCAAACACTCGTTCTTTGTTCTGTTGCAGCAACCAATGTACGAGTTCGCAAACCTCAGCTTCAGATGGTGTTTTACCCACCAATGTCAGACGACCATCGAGCAGAATAGCAGCTCCCTGAGCATGAACTAAATCTAGCAGTTGAGAAGCATTTTCGGTCAATACCTGTTCGATAAAATTAGACTCTCGCCGGAATGCCTGCTGAAGTTGATCCTGAATGGTTTTCGCCTGCGATCGGTAAATGTTCAATTGTCGCTCTTGCTGATGCACCAGTTCGATCGAGGCAAATTGTCCTAAAAATTCACAGGTTTTGCGAGTTTCGTAATCTACCAATCGCGGGCTGTAATGGTGACAGGCAATTAATCCCCAGAGGCGCCGATCGTCAATTAACGAAATCGTCATTGTCCCAGCAACTCCCATATTCTGCAAATATTCAATGTGGTAGGGAGAGACTCCCCTTAACACACAAGCACTTAGATCCTGGGGTGTATCGGTTAGGGGATGGTTGGTGGGAATTAGGCGCGCTGGGGTGTAATTGATATTGGGAATTTGGCGTACCCAATTGCGGTAAAACAATTTGCGGGCGGGTATGGGAATATCGATCGCCGGGTAATGCAATCCCAGGTAGCTTTCTAGATAGCTTTCTTTCTCTTCAGCAATCACCACCCCATGCTCATGGGCTTCAAATCGATAAATCATCACGCGATCGAACCCGGTCATCGCTTTCACTTCTCTCGCAATGCTTTGAGCTAAATCCGAAAGATCGATCGCACTGCGAAAGTTGAGGATAACTGCTTGCAGATGATGATAAAAATCAATTGCATGATTATTTTCAATATTCAATTGGGGTTCTAGCTCCAGAATCAACTCATCTGGTAGCTGATGCACTGTGCTTCTAAATGTTTGAAATTTACCGTCTTTTAGAGGTATATTTATATCAAAACCATTATTAATGTTTATTTGTTCGTTACTTATCTGCCTAACCATTTCTTGTACTTGATCGTGACCCAATAACTTTGGCAAGGACTGACCTAGTAATTCTTCTGCTGCCATGCCAAAAAACTGTTCTACATTTTCACTAGCTTGTAAAATATTGAGGTTGTTTCGTTGCATAAATAAAATGATTCCGTGTGGCTGAATATGACCGGGAGCATACACGGATTCTTCAGTGCATTCCTCTAAATTTGTTAAATCGAAAGGAGTAAATTGGGAAATTTTGGGTATTTTATGAGGCATTTTAGAGCGGCAATTATCAATAAAAATTAAGAAGGTTTTTTTACAAGTTGCCAAGAATTAAATTTAATTATTGTTGGCTGTTCCTAATTTCCTAGTCCTAATCAAACGTTTAACTGCACAACACCTTATAAATCCAATGGACGGATTCCACTTGGGAAATTACGTTGAATTAGATTAAGGATTTTCTCAAATTGATACTGGTTGGCGAGTTCCGTCAGATGAATACCGAATTGAGCGAGGTCTGATGAAAGTTGAGCTACCAGTTCAACGATCGCAACATCATCCCCACATAAAGCAGCATCTTCCAACTGAACCAGCCATACTTCTGGTAATGTCGCCAGAAGCGTTGGATCTAGGGAATCTGAAACCCCAGAGGTAACAGAACACAGGTAAGAAGGCAAACAATTTGTTCCCCGTTCCCCGTTCTCTGTTTCCTCTTCCTGATATACATACTCTAAACCCAGGTATTGGGCCATCTTGAGAAATAGGGTCTGTTCCCGGAAGGGCTTGCTGATGTAGTCGTTGCAGCCAGTAGCCAAGGCGAGGGCGCGATCGCTCTGGGAAGCCTGGGCCGTAAGTGCAATAATGATACTGTTCTGTCCGTATTCCATTGCCCGAATTTGCTTCGTAGCTTCGTATCCATCTAACACGGGCATCCGAATGTCCATCCAGGTTAGGTCTGGTTGCCATTCTTGCCAAATCTGCACCGCTTCCTGTCCGTTAATAGCTTCTTTTACCTCTAATCCTAATTGTGTCAGTAATCTGACCATTAGCAAGCGATTTTCTGCTTGATCGTCAACCACCAAAATGCGATGATCCCCTTGACCGGGAGCCAGCCCAATCACGGGGCGATTATTCTGTTCTGGTGTAACATTAACTCCACTGATGGGGCTGACGGGAAGGGTAAAGGTGAAGGTACTCCCCTGTCCCACAGTGCTGCTGACAGAAATTTTGCCGCCCATGAGTTCCAACAATTTGCGGCTAATGGTTAGACCTAGCCCAGTACCGGTAGTCGATCGCCTCCCAGCTTGAGCTTGCACAAACGCATCGAAGATGCTATCGATCTCGAACGATGCCATCCCTACACCTGTGTCAGCGACTACAAACTGGAGAATCGGCCGAGTTGTGGTTAATGCCGCTGTACCGTCCGCCTCAATGCTGACTTGCAAAGTAACGCTTCCCCGATCAGTAAATTTGATGGCATTACTCAGCAGATTGAGCAAAACCTGGCGCAGTTTTTGAGCATCGACAAGCATAAATTGGGGAACTTCTGGCGCAATCTCGAAACAAAGGTCAAGTCCTTTAGAACTTGCTCGTTCCGCCAACATATTTCGGAGGGAATGCAGCAGCGAAATTAAGTCAAATCCGCTTTCTTCAACTGTGAAGTTTCCCGATTCAATTTTCGAGAGATCCAACACATCGTTAATCAAACTCAAGAGGTGATCCCCACTCCGTCGAATTGTTTGCAGGTCTTGTTTTTGGTTGGGAGTTAGGGAGGGGTCATGGGTCATCACTTGGGCAAATCCTAGAATTACGTTGAGAGGAGTGCGTAATTCATGGCTCATATTGGCTAGGAAGGTACTTTTTGCCAAGTTCGCTGCTTCTGCTGCTTCCATTGCGTGCTGCAGTGCGAGTTCTTTTTGTTTGCGATCGCTAATATCTTGCCCAATGCCCAGAAAATGCCCGCTAGAAAGCCGCACGTTTGCCCAAGATGTCTCTAATTGCTGTCCGGTGGCGGTCAGGGTTTTCATATCTTGCCACTTGCCGGTTGCTGATAGCATATGTTCTAAGACATTTTGGCAATAAACCGGGTCAGGATAACACTCAGCTAAGATATTTTTTTGCTGCCAATCTTCTAGCGACCAACCTAAAATTTTTTCAAATTCCGGGTTGAGCAATTCAATTTGACCTTGCGCGTTAAATAAAGCAATCATCACTGGGATATTATCGACGATCGCCTGAAACATCTCTTTCTGATAGCGCAGAGCTTCCTCTGCCTGTTGTCGAGCCGTAATATCTCGCAGAAAGGTAGTAAAAATAATTTCACCGTCGATCTCGATCTTGGAAATGGAAGCCTCTGCCGGAAACTCTGTGCCATCTTTGCGCCGTCCAAAAATGGCTCCTCGCTCTGCCATTTGCCTTGCAGAGCCTCCATTCTGGGCATAGTGGCTGACGTGCTGATCGTGAGCATCGGCAAGGCGCGAGGGCATCAACATCGCCAGGGGTTTCCCTAAAACTTCCTCAGCCGCGTAACCAAAAATTCGTTCTGCTCCTTTGTTAAACAGAGTAATTTGCTGATTGGTATTGATAGAAACGATCGCATCGCTGGCAATCTCTAAAATCCCAGCAAATCGCGCTTGAGAAATTTGTAATTCGATTTCAGCTTGTTTGCGTTCGCTAATATCTCGGCAGATACAGAAGTTCATCATCTCACCTTCTAATTCCACCCGGCTCCAGCTAATTTCCACGTCATATACAGAACCATCCTTGCGGCGATGTCGCGTCTCAAACAGCGGAATAGCCTCCTCTCTCTGGAGGATAAGTTGTAGTTCTTCCCTCGTGCATTCAGCGTCCCAATCAAACACACTCAGATTTAGGGTTTCTTCTAGGGTGTAGCCCAGCATTTGAGCAAAACTGGGACTAGCTTCGACAACTTTTCCGACCCAATCCATGACAACAACACCGTCCATTGAAGTGTTGAAGAAGGCTTTACTCCGCAGGAGTTCCTGTTCGAGTGCAAGTTCGGCTTTTTTGCGATCGCTAATATCTTTCATGAAGCAGTAATGCCCCATAAACTGGTGCTGTTCGTCGTAAGTTGAAATCATCACCAATTGCTTATAAAAAACCGAACCGTCTTTACGAACCCCTCTGGTTTCAACTTCAACTCTGCCCTCTTGCACCATCAGCCCATAGGCTGCAACCAGTTTTTTTAACTCATCGGGATATACGGTTTTTTCCCAGGACATCCCCATAATTTCTTCTGGGTGATAGCCTGTCATGTCAGCATAAGCTTTATTGACATAGAGGTAACGCCCTTGAGTGTCTATTTTGGAAATGCCGGACACAGCATTTTGCATCACCTCACTCATTTCTTTACGCTCTGCTTCTGCGTGTTTGCGATCGGTGATATCTTCTGAAAAACAAAGTAGGTACTGGGACTGATGCTGCTCGTCGTAAATGGGAATCTTCACAGTATGCAGCCAACGTTTGCCCAGACTATGACTGTCAATGAGTTCTTCAGCAATATCCTCAGTCTTACCTTTTTTAAAAGCTTCTCTATCCTTTTGGTCAAAAAAGATAGCCTGTTCTATTGGGAAAAAATCATAGCCACTCTTGCCGATCGCTTGTTCGGCTGAAATGCCAAATAACCGTTCGCTGGTTTTATTCCAAAACTGAAATACGCCAAATTGTTTAGGCTCTGCGTCCTTAACAAAAATTGCTATCGGTAGATGATCCAGCAGTGCTTGTAAGAAATTGCGAGTTTTTTGGATTTCTAGCTCTACTTTTTTGTGCTTGCTAATATCAATAAACGTAACTATAACTTGTGTGCTTTGACAGTTGTGATCGAACTCCGGGTAGGCATTAACTAATACCCACACACAACTATCAATTTCTTTTTTAATTCCTAAAACATAATTTTTGAGGGGACTTCCAGTGGATAAAACCTGATTTACCGGATATTCCTCTAGCGGCATAACGCTGCCATCTTCCCGCACAAAATGCCAGGCCGGAGATATCGCAGTTTTTCCCAGCATTTGATCCATTGAAAGCCCTAATAATTCACCGGCCGTTTCATTACATAATTGAATGCTGGTATCTGTCCCATGAATCACAAAACCCGCATTTAAGTTATCGATCAATTGCCGATATCTGGCTTCGCTGACCTGTAAAGCAAATTCAGCTTGCTTGCGCTCGGTAATGTCGGTGTGAGAGCCAGCCATCCGAATTACGTTACCTGCATCATCCCAAAGCGCCTGACCGCGATCGAACATCCATTTGTAGGAACCATCTTTGCAGCGAATGCGATGTTCTGTGAGATAGAAAGGGGTTTTCTTGGCAAAATGGTCTTGAACGGCTTGCATCACCCATCCCAAATCATCGGGATGTACCAGATTAGCCCATGCGTCTACAGTGTTTTGGATTTCGTGGTCTTCATAGCCCAGGATTTCTTTCGAGCGACTAGACAAGAATATCTCGTTGGTTTGAACATTCCAATCCCAAATGCCATCATTATTCCCGCGTACAGACAGTTCCCAGCGTTCTTCACTTTCACGTAGTGCTGCTTCGGCTTGTTTGCGGTCAGCAATATTCCGGGCAATCTTCGAGACTCCAATTATATTCCCTGTTTCGTCTTTAATGGGGGAGACACTCATCGATACATCGATTAATGTTCCATCTTTCCTCAGCCTTTTTGTATCGTAGTGTTCGATGCGTTCTCCTCGCTGGATTTTGGTGAGAATTTCGTTTACCTCATCTCGATAGTCTGCGGGAATCAGTTTTCTCCCTGATTGCCCTACTATTTCGGCCGCTGTATAGCCAAAAATTGTTTCGGCTCCTACATTCCAACTTGTAACTACACCCTCTAAATCTTTGCTGATAATGGCATCTTCCGAAGATTCAACGATCGCAGCTAGTCGAGCGATCGCAATTTCTGCCTGTTGTCGCTGGTAAATTTCCCATTGCAACTGGCGATTGGCTTTTGTGAATTTATCGACTTTGCAATAACTAACTTGTGCGAGATACACGACCACCATCAGCAGCCAAACTAAAATCAAGCCACCAATTAACACAACTATTGGTAAATAAAAATTTTCCTTTTCTACCAAATATGAAGTGGGATAAACATCTATTTGCCACTCTGCACTATAGGCTCTTATTACAACTGTTTTATGCTGTGAATAGTGAGATGAAAGCTCTTGACCGTAGATCAAATTCGTGCCATCATATATAGCCACCTTGTACCCAGGTGGCACTTTTAAAATACTGTCAAATAGAGTTTTAAACTGAAAAACTCCGACAATAAACCCATCAAACCGCTCCCCTACAAATAAAGGAAAACTTGCTAGAAATCCTTGACCCCCTTGAACGAGTGAAATGTTGCGGGTTAACATAGGTTGACGCAAATCACGAGCCACTTGCAAAGTGATTCTGCGACGCAGTTCCCGATTAAGATCTAGGTTTTGCGCTGCCTCATTCCCAGCCAGTGGCACAACCGATCGCACTTTAAATGAGCGATCGACTAATTCGATCGCCTGATAACCGTAGAAATCCTTTACATAAGCCTCAGCATCGGCTTCCCAAAGAGCCTTTGGTGTACCGCCATTGGCTTCCCAGCGATTCGCCATTTGCCGAAGTGTCAACACCCGAATTGATAATCCTTCGTTCAGTTGTGACTGAATCGCATTGGCTTCCTGCTGAATTAACTGCTCGATGTGAATTTGTCCGTTGATGGTTAGCTGTTGCCACGTAAGTAAAACAGCAAGAGAAGCCAGCACACCAAGCAAAAGAGGTAGAAATCTTTTAAATGGTGTTTGGCATAAGGTTCTAATCTGGTTGAGTCGAGTAATTACCATAAATTCAGCGATCTATTAATAGAGCAGCCTACAATTTGTTGGGCGAGATTTTGGTAATTTAATTATGCAACAGAGCAAAGAGTTGAGCGTGACAACCCGTTAGCGGTAGGACAATCTTTAAACTTTATCACCCCTAAATAGAAATGTTAAATTGCACCGATAAAGAATGTTGTTTTTTAAACCCTAGCTATCTAACTAAATTTAGAGAGAGCGATGAGCCACATCTGTTCAGATTGTAAAGAGGTATTGTTTGCCAAAATTGGCGACAAAACCAATAGATTTGATGTTGGCGAACTTGACGGAGCATTTGATTCGAGCAGCAGTGGCAGTGTGTCATAAAGATTTATTTTGTAACTCAGGGGTATTTCACTCCTGTTGCAAAGTGCTGTAAGCTCGCTTGAAGCACCAATAACATGACCCTAGAGAAAAAATAAAGATGGGGTAAAGAATACAACTGCTTAAGGAAAAGATACAAGTTTAAACATTTTGTAATAAAATTAAGAGCGCAAAGAATGTTTATCCCACAATACGCACATTGTTACACACCTTGTAATGTCACATCTGTTTTTTGAGAATTCTACATTATTCAGAGGCAATTTATGAAGGTATCACGGGCCGCAAGTCGGGTGTAAAAGATGCGGTATCCGGAACAATCGATGCCTTCACCAGCGACGGGATGCTGTTAGTCCCAGAAGCGCTGAGACATGGTGTAACTCAAAGCCAATATTCTCTTATACCGCCGTAGCCTTTAACCTGCATTTCCTACGGCATAATCTTGCCAGCAAGCGACACTGAATGGAAAGAAACAGTCAATAATTTTATTCGCAATCAAAGTTCGACGAACCTGTTGGAAAAAGTGATCGGGCGCAATTCTCCTTTCCTACCAATGAGTGTCGCCGATCAAGATAAATGTATTTAATCCCCAATCGGCTAAGGTGCTTCGCGCGCACCCGATGGATAGGGTAATACTAAATCCGCGTTAAAAACCCCTTGCTCCGGCTCGACGATTGAAATCGCTCAAGAGTCAAACTTTCGTCCTCGCTGAGAGCGACTAAAAAACAAAGGGGTATTTAAGCCGGATTTCATATAAGCTGCGGATATTGTCAAGGCAAGTGTGATCACCACTGCAACCAGTAGCGTCAATAGGCTCTAAACTGGATTCAGGAAGGCGCGCAGCACAGGTTTAGGAGGGTCATCAGTGACAGAAAAAAATTATCAATCGTCTTCTCTACCAACCTACGCGCGAAAGGAACTGCGGGAATTAGTTCGATCGCAGTTAAGGGCCCTGTTGGAAGAAGGAGACTTTAAAGGAGCAAAAGCGATTTTGCACCCGGTGCAGGAAGCAGACATAGCTGAAGCTATCGAAGGTCTGCCAGAAACCATGCAAGTAATAGCTTTTCGCTTGCTTTCCAAAGACGAAGCGATCGCAGTTTACGAATATCTCGACTCCAGCGTTCAGCAGTCCCTCTGCGAAAAATTCAAACGCCAAGAAGTCATTGATATTGTAGACAAAATGTCCCCGGACGATCGAGCTAAACTGTTTGACGAACTGCCGGCAATATTAGTCCGTCGCCTGTTGGGTGAATTGAGCCCGACGGAACGCGAAGCTACGGCTCAACTTTTGGGTTACGAAGCCAGTACCGCCGGTCGGATCATGACCCCGGAATATATTTCTATGAAAGAAAGCTTTACCGTCGCCCAAGCTTTAGACCGAATTCGCTCTTTGGCTAGAACTACCGAAACAATTTATTCTCTTTACGTCACCGACGCCGGACGCAGCTTGACCGGTATTTTATCCCTGCGGGATTTAGTCACTTCCCCCCTCGACAAAACTGTCGGCGAAATTATGACCCGCGACGTAGTTTCTGTTCAAACAGGAACGGATCAAGAAGAAGTAGCTAGGCTGATCCAGCGTTACGATTTTTTAGCTGTGCCCGTTGTAGACCGCGAACAGCGGCTGGTCGGGATCATTACAGTTGACGACGCGATCGACATTTTAGAACAAGAAGCAGCCAAAGATATTTATACCTTGGGCGGCGTCCAGTCCGGCGGCGACAATTATTTTCAGACCGATTTAATCACCGTTGCCCGGAAAAGAGTCGTGTGGCTGTTTGTTCTGCTTTTAACTAATACTGTCACGGGCGCAATTATTAGAGCTCAAGAAGATATTTTGAACCAAGTAGTCGCCTTAGCAGCCTTTATTCCCCTGCTGACTGGCACTGGAGGCAATGTCGGAGCTCAGTCCTCAACTGTTGTAATTCGCGGTTTGAACACTGACGAAATTACAGCAATGGGCCCGTTTCAAGTAATTATTCGGGAGGGGATGGCGGGAGCGCTGCTAGGAGCTATATTGGGGACTGTAGCGACGGGCTGGGCTTACACTCTGCAAGGGAGTTTAGAAGTGGCACTCGCGGTGGGAGTGAGTTTGTTTGCGATCGCAATTTTAGCTTCTATTGCCGGTTCAGCTCTGCCGTTTCTATTTCGTTCTTTGGGTTTAGACCCCGCTTTAATGTCTGCTCCTTTTATTACCACCGCAGTTGATGTCCTCGGGGTCTTGATTTATTTCACTTTAGCTCGACAAATTTTGCAGCTTTAATATATTTAAGTAGATTGGCATCAATAAAAAAACCATAGTAATTTTAAATTCGGTGATGTACAGCCTCCCAATGACTGATGACCAATGACCAATGCCCAATTCCCAATTCCCAATTCCCAATTAAGCTATGTCATCATCCAATTCACCAACGAAAATCCAAAATCCCACGTCCAGCAATTTGTTAGAAACTGCTGAATTGGTTTTTCTTGCTGCCTCTGCTGTGGGATTGGCTGCTAGTTTGGTTTGGGGGCAGAGCGTTTATGCTCAAGTGCCTGTAGTGATTTCGTTGGTGTTGAATTTTGTGAATCGGCAGAAGCTGCACAGGCAAGTTAAAGCAAGTACGGCGGCTACGTTCGATCGGGTAAATCAACAAGCAGCTACTACCGATCGCGCGATCGAGCAATTGCAACTTGCTGTAAATGCTTTAGACGAAGCTGTTGCTCAAACATCTCGCGAAAATCTCAATGTTGGGCCTGGAGAAAACGTACACTCTCTCATTTCAGCCATTGAGAACCTGCGCCAGCGACTAATAATTTTAGAAAAAACTATTAAAATGATTCAAAGCGAGATCGAACTCACCAGCCGCCAATTCAAACAGCGGCCGGAGTTGCAACAAGTCGAAACTTTGACCACAATAATTCTGGACTTGCAGCAGTTTATCAACGAACTGCCGCAGTGGGGCAGTTTGCAGCAGCGACAACTAACAGAACTTCAGCAAAAAGTAGACAATGCTTTGGCGGAGTTATCAGAAGAAATTGCTGTGATTCCCAACCGCGTGCAAGAGGCGCTAGCTAGTCGGGGTGCGGAAATTAGCCCACAGTTTGGTTCGGGTTTGAATGGCGAGCAAAAGAATGGTTATCGACCTAAAACCCCGAATGAGAAAATTCGCCAGAAATATCCCAGAGCTTATGTCAAGTGGAGTCAGGATGAAGACGAAAATTTGAAGAAAGAATATGCTAGCGGTCAACAAATTGACGAATTAGCTCAGAGATTTCAGCGACAGCCTAGTGCCATTCGTTCACGATTACAAAAATTAGGATTAATCGAATAATGGTAATTGGTAATTTGTAATTTGTAACCACAGAAAACAGTCAACAGTCAACAGTCAACTGACAACTGACAAATAACAAAGCGATCGCCCTTTTTTTTCAAAAGAGCGATCGCTTTGTTTCTGTATTCAGTACCTGCTGCCAACAGCGGGCCACTAACATCACATCTCAAGGCTTTTTAGCCTTGGTCTACCTCATTTTAGAAATCTTGGGGTAACAAAGAACTTAAACGCTCCAACAAAGGATCGGAATTCCGAGGAGGAACAACTTCAGCATCAGACACTACATTATCATCCGCAACAGACTCAGACTCAATCGGGCCAGGCTCTACTACTTTTGAAACTGGGGCAAAAGAAACTTGAGCAAACTTACTGTTAACACTCCCCTGCAACTGATCCAACTGCGCGCTGAGTTGACTAAGGTGATGTTCCAGTCCCTCCAAACGGCTTAATTCCTCTGCCGAAACATTGTGTTCAAACTCAGAAAATTTGACCACAAGTTCAGCAATACGCTGTTCCAACCGCTGAAAGCTCTGTGTAGAGCTCGTAAACTCAGATACAGACAAAAACTGCCACAAAGCCTGCTTGCAGAGATTGCTGAAAGTCTGATACTTCGTGAAAGCCAACTCTTTTTCAATAGCGGCCAGCAAAGTTTGATCCGCAGCATCTTCCGTAAACGCCACCGAGAAATTCGCCTTATTTTTTGCCCACAGTGCCATAGGGTTCAAGCCTTAATGCGTTACTTTATCGTGGCTAGCTGAGCCTCAGCATAAATAAACTGTCCCAAAGCATTAGCTTTCCGAGAAGGCTGAGCCAAGTGAGCCTTAAGATTGGCGTCTTTAAGCAAAGGTTGCAACACCTCCCAGAAAAACTCGCCGCCACCGCCCGTCAGAACCACATCCGTCACCCGTTCCGGCAGCCACTGCACCAAACGTTCGGACAGTTCGTTAGCGAAAGCCTCCCGCAAATCCTTAATAATCGGATCTAAATTAGTCGGCTTAGTCGCTCCTCTGGGACGGTAAAAACGCTGGCCCTCGGGTTTATTCACTGCTTCCAGTAAAGACAGAGATTGAGGGTCTGCCCCCGGAATCTTTGAGGCAACTTGTTCGTAGAACTTGTTCATTGCGAAGGAATCGCTCTTTGAAGCCGCCCGGGCGAACCGGAAACGATCGACCATTAACAAATCGGTAGTTTGGTGTCCGATATCAACAACAGCCACCGACAGTTCGGGCAACTCCGGCGTAAACTCCTTGTTATCTTGAGCCTCGCACCAAATCAGGCTGCCGAACCCTTCCGGCATCACCCAAACGTGACTGATATTAATATCCACCCGCTCGCCCCGGTACACCACAACGTGGGGAGAGCGCAGTTGGCTGATAATCTCTTCCTTTTCCTTCTCAAACTGATCCTGCGAATAAAACGGCAAACCCAGCACAACTGCTATGTCGCCCTTCATCTGGAAATATCCTGCACAGGAAAAGACCTTAACCAAAGCATCTACTACTTTCGACTGGTCAGCGCCACCGAGATTAGCGCCAAAATCTGCTGCCAATTGACCTATAGCGTAACCCCTGCCCTGGTACTCCAGCCACATATCCAACAGAGGGTCTGTTGCTTTGGACTCAAAGCTGCCACCCCGCACCTTTTCCACGGGCATAGTAGCCACGTTGGCAGGGATGAAAACAACGCTACTCGGGTTGCGACTCACGCAAGCTTTAGTTGCCGTCCGACCCAAATCAGCACTAATAATCGATTTGTTAGAAGCGACTTTAGTCTGCTGGGTCAGCATAGCCGAATTAGGAACAAGCTGTCTAGTTGTCATTGAAATGTGTTACCTCACTGAGCCTCACCATTATCATGCCTTATCCCTTGACACTGCCACGCTTAAAGACAGTGGGTGAAAGCGGCGATTCTTCTAACTCTACCTAGATCGGTATCGAAATCAGCACCAAACATTATATTCGGGACGATCGCCCTTAATTGATTTTAGATTTTAGATTTTAGATTTTAGAGGCGACAACAGGGGCCGCGGTCCGGGGGCTTGTACCCTGGATGGTTTCGGTCGAGGAGTATTCTCGATCGATCGCGGCAATACGGCCTGTTGCCTGAGAGTGCATTGTTAAGTTAAATTTAGTTAAGATTCTGAGTGTAAACTTTTGTCGCACTTCTCCCACACCGCGATCTTACCCGATCTGTCCCCAATTCAAGGCATCCTCATTTATGAAAATTTCTTGGCGAACTATACTACTTTGGACTTTACCCGCCTTAGTCATCGGCTTTTTCTTGTGGCAGGGGGCCTTTGCCCCATCCCCCGCAGAAATGAGCAAGAACACCGCCAGCACCCGCCTGAGCTACGGTCGATTCTTAGATTACTTAAACGCCGGTCGAGTGACCAGCGTTGACCTTTACGACGGAGGTCGGACGGCTATTGTCCTAGCAGTCGATCCCGAACTGGACAATCACGAGCAGCGGTGGCGGGTAGACTTGCCCTCAAATGCCCCGGAACTGGTTTCTAGGCTCAGAGACTCCAAAATCAGCTTCGACACTCACCCACTACGCAACGACGGTGCTGTCTGGGGACTTTTAGGCAATCTAGTGTTTCCCCTCTTGTTAGTAGGAGGGCTGTTTTTCCTCTTCCGCCGCGGTGGCAACGTTCCCGGCGGCCCGGGCCAAGCCATGAATTTTGGCAAGTCCAAAGCTCGCTTTCAAATGGAAGCTAAAACAGGCGTACTGTTCGACGACGTAGCAGGCGTTGAGGAAGCCAAAGAAGAACTACAAGAAGTAGTGACATTCCTCAAAAAACCCGAACGCTTCACCGCAGTCGGGGCGAAGATTCCCAAAGGCGTGCTGCTAGTGGGCCCTCCCGGAACCGGTAAAACCCTGCTGGCAAAAGCGATCGCAGGCGAAGCTGGCGTGCCTTTCTTCAGTATCTCCGGTTCGGAATTTGTCGAAATGTTCGTCGGTGTCGGCGCTTCCCGCGTCCGCGACTTGTTCAAGAAAGCTAAAGAAAATGCTCCTTGCATCATCTTTATCGATGAAATCGATGCAGTGGGCCGCCAGCGTGGCGCCGGTATCGGTGGCGGTAACGACGAACGGGAACAAACCCTGAACCAGTTGCTGACCGAAATGGACGGTTTTGAGGGCAATACTGGGATTATCATCATTGCTGCCACGAACCGCCCCGACGTGCTCGACTCAGCGTTGCTGCGTCCGGGACGTTTTGACCGCCAAGTTAGCGTAGATACGCCGGATATCAAGGGCAGGTTGGAAATTTTGGAAGTGCACGCGCGCAACAAGAAGCTGTCTGCAGAGATTTCTTTGGACGCCATCGCCCGTCGTACTCCTGGTTTTACCGGCGCTGATTTGGCTAACTTGCTCAACGAAGCGGCTATTTTAACCGCCCGCCGCCGCAAAGAAGCGATTACGATGCTCGAAGTTGACGATGCAGTCGATCGCGTGGTAGCAGGTATGGAAGGCACTCCTTTGGTGGACAGCAAGAGCAAGCGCTTGATTGCTTACCACGAAATCGGCCACGCGATCGTCGGTACAATCATTCAAGCCCACGATCCAGTTCAAAAAGTTACCTTAGTTCCTCGCGGACAGGCCCGCGGCTTGACTTGGTTCATGCCCAGCGAAGACCAAGGTTTGATTTCTCGATCGCAAATTTTAGCCCGGATTAGCGGTGCTTTGGGTGGCCGCGCAGCCGAAGAAGTAGTTTTCGGCGATGCCGAAGTAACCACGGGTGCCGGCAACGACTTGCAGCAAGTCAGCGGTATGGCACGCCAAATGGTGACTCGCTACGGGATGTCTACCTTGGGCCCGATCGCCTTGGAAGCCCAGCAAAGCGAAATTTTCCTCGGCCGCGACTACACAGCGCGATCGGAATATTCCGAAGAAATAGCCTCTCGGATTGACGGACAAGTTCGATCGATTGTCGATCACTGCTACGAGGACGCGCGCCGAATTATTCGCGAAAATCGCACCGTGATCGATCGCTTAGTCGATTTGTTGATCGAAAAAGAAACCATCGACGGCGAAGAGTTGCGCCTAATCGTCTCTGAATACACTTTTGTTCCTGAAAAAGAACAATACGTTCCTCAGCTTTAAGACTTGTTTAAAAAGTAGGGACACGGTACTGCCGTGTCTTTAAAAAGTAGGGACGCAACACTATTGCCACGTCCCTACTTTTTTATTAAACTGTCAATAATATTAAACCGCCCCTAAACGCCAATTAACGCAGATGAATACTACATTTGCCCTACATACTAAGAATTCGCCATTTTTTTTATTAATAGCAGCTTTTATTTGTGTTGGTGTCAATACTTTGAGCGCCCGCGCCGAAAAATTAAGATGTTTTGTAGATATTTGCATCGACTCCAGCAGCGTTGAATTAAGCAAATCCGAGATGCCCGGTGCTCCCTCTTATCCAGTCAGAACTATTTTAGTAACTCAACAGTTTAGTAACGATAAATTGTTGGCGCAAATGGAAGTTGACTGCAAGCAACGACAGTTGAGAACTGTCAGAGTTAGCCAAGATGGCGAAAATTGGTCGAATTTCGATCCGAGATGGACTTTAGTCGATGGCAACTCATCTTTGTCTCGGCTAGTTGACTATACTTGTAAATTGGCGATCGCAGAACAAGAGAATAAATAAGTAGACCAAGAAAAAAAACAGATCGCCTATATCTTCAACCCTTGCCCCTGGCGGGTGCAAGTTTGACAGCGCTTGAAACCGCCGAGTGTTAATATTACACTCAATCTAAAATCTAAAATCTAAAATCTAAAATCGGATGACAAACCCCACCGAATACCGACAAAGACGCGAACAGTTAATGGCAAAAATTGGCAGCGGGACGGCGATATTTCGCAGCGCGCCCGCAGCCGTCATGCACAACGATGTAGAATACGCATACAGACAAGATAGCGATTTTTTCTACTTGACCGGTTTCAACGAAGCTGCGGCGGTAGCAGTGCTCGCACCGCACCACGAAGAACACAAATTTGTTTTGTTTGTGCAGCCAAAAGACTTGGAAAAAGAAACTTGGCACGGTTATCGCGCCGGAGTAGAAGGCGCTAAGGAATTGTACGGCGCGGATGAAGCTTTCCCGATTAATGAACTTGCCGAAAAACTGCCGAAATATTTAGAAAAAGCCGATCGCATATACTATCACTTCGGGCGCGATCAAACTTTCGACCAAACAGTGCTCAATCACTGGCAGCGCTTGATGGCAACCTATCCGAAACGCGGCACAGGCCCGACAGCAATCGAAGATTCCAACATTATTTTACACCCGATGCGGCTGGTGAAAAGCGAAACAGAATTAGCATTAATGCGAAAAGCTGCTAATATCTCAGTTGCAGCGCACAACCGCGCCCAAGAATTCGCTAAACCGGGCAGATACGAATATGAAATTCAAGCTGAAATAGAACATACTTTTGGCTTAAATGGCTGCACTCCCGCTTACCCTTCAATTGTTGCATCCGGTTACAATTCTTGCGTCCTACACTACATCGAAAACAACCGACAAATGCAGGAAAACGATTTGTTGCTAATAGATGCCGGTTGTGCTTGCGGGTACTACAACGCCGATATTACTCGCACCTTTCCTGTTAGCGGCAAATTTACAGCCGAACAACAGATAATCTATGACTTAGTTTTGCAAGCACAATTGCAGGCAATTAGTCAAGTCTATCCGGGAAATCCTTACAGCAAAATTCATGAAACAGCAGTGCGCGTTTTGGTGGAAGGTTTAATGGATTTAAAACTTTTGGTGGGGGACATTGAAGAGATAATTAAAGAAGAGAAATACAAGCCATTTTATATGCACCGAACTGGTCATTGGCTGGGATTGGACGTTCACGATGTCGGCGTTTATCAGTACGGCGACAATCCCCAAGTTTTGCAGGCCGGACAAGTGCTGACGGTGGAACCAGGGATTTATATTTCTCCTTATATTAAACCCGTGGAAGGACAGCCGGAGGTTCCTGAAAAATGGCGCGGTATTGGCGTGAGAATTGAAGATGATGTTTTGGTGACATTGGAAAGTCATGAAGTCTTGACGGCGGGAGTTTTTAAATAAAGGAAAAGTACAAGGCTTTCGGCCGAAGTCAAGAAAGATTGACTAATTAAGTTAGCAGTGAAGGCTTGAGCTTTGTTAGTATTGGCTTGAAAAAGCTCCAGTCCGCAACTGCCAAACAAAGAGCGCTTATGTGTATTGATCCTACCAAGATCGATCGACCTCTGGAAACCTGCGAAGCATTAGTAGCAGAGCAAAAAGCAAAAGTTCGGCAACTCGAAGAGCATTTGCACCAGCAGAGAGAATTGTGCCAGAAATTAGAAGCACAACTCAAAGCAGTCGAAAATGCTGGCTTTTCGGGTTCGGCAACTGAATTTGATATCACCGAGGACGATCGGATTCAGTTAATCGCATCTCTGGAAAAAAGCCAGGAAATGTACCGAACTCTCATCAAACATTATCCGAATGGTTCGGTGTTTTTGTTCGATCGCGATTTGCGCTATACTCTGGTTGACGGTCAAGGTTTAGCAGCAGTTGGTTTGTCCAAAGAACTGTTGGAAGGCAAAACGTTGTGGGAAGTATCGCCACCTGAAGATTGGCAACTTTTTGAGACTACATATCGCGCGGCTTTGGTAGGAAAAGAGAATAGTTTTGAATATAAATACCGCGATCGCGTTTATTCAACAACAATTGCTCCCGTCAAAAACGACCGGGAAGAAATTTTTGCAGGCATGGTAGTTACTCAAGATATTACCGAAAAAAAACAGGCAGAAATAGCGCTGGAAGAAATCAAAAATCAGCTAGAAATTAAATATCAAAAGCGCACTGAGGACTTGAAAACAGCCAACGCTCAATTGCAGGAAGAAATTCTCTCTCGCTGGCGCGCCGAAGAAGCTCTGCGGGAAAGCCAGGAACAGCTAGAATTGTTTTTCTCTCAATCTTTAGATGGTTTTTTCTTTATGATGCTGGACGAACCAGTGCACTGGGACGATACAGTTGACAAAGAAAAAGCCTTGGATTACGTATTTGCTAACGGGCGGGTAACGAAGGCAAATGATGCTTTGATAGCTCAATACGGAGGTATTAGGGAACAGTTTATTGGCCGCACGCTTGACTATTTATTCTCCCACAACTTTACTGGCTGCAGAGAGATAATCAAGCAATTTTTTGATGAAGGCAGAATTCATATCGAAAATGACAATCGCAAGTTTGACGGGGATATAATTTGGGTGGAAGGCGACTATATTTGCATTTACGATTCCCACGGCAGAATCGTGGGCTATTTTGGCGTGCAGCGCGATATTAGCGATCGCAAAAAAGCAGAAGCAACCCTCAGAGATAGCGAAGAACGCTTTCGAGCAACCGTCGAACAAGCGGCAGTCGGCATTACCCACCCTGACCAAACAGGCCGCTATTTGCGAGTCAATCAAAAATTCTGCGAGATAGTCGGATATACTGCGACTGAACTGCTGTCACGAACTTGGATGGACGTTACTTACCCAGAAGATATAGATGCAGATTTAGAACAAAACAAGAAATTATTTGCCGAGGAAGTTGACAGTTTTAAAATGGAAAAACGCTTGCTGCACAAAGACGGCAATGTAGTTTGGGTAAATATTACAGTATCGCTAATCAAAGAACCGCTGAGTGGGGCAATTTATAATGTAGTAGTGACAGAAGATATTAGCGATCGCAAAGAAACTGAAGCAGCGCTGAAAGAAAGCGAAGAAAGGTTCCGACAGCTAGCAGAAAACATTGAAAGCGTGTTTTGGATGGTAAACGTTCAACCCCAGGAAATTATTTATATCAGTCCGGGTTACGAAAAGATTTGGGGCAGAAGCTGCGCTGATTTGTATGCTAACGGGCGCTTTTTTGCAGATTCCCTCCATCCAGAAGATCGCGAGCGGGTTATTGCTAATTTAACTAGAAAAATCGAGTATGAAGACGAGATAGAATATCGCATTGTCAGGCCGGACGGCAAAATTCGCTGGATTCGCGATCGGGCTTTTCCGATTATAAATCAATCTGGTAAAGTTTACCGCATCGTGGGCATTGCAGTAGATATTACCGCACGCAAACACGCAGAAAAAACCATCCAGGAAAATGAAGAACGCTTCCGCCAGTTAGCCGAAAATATCCAAGATTCCTTCTGGCTAATGTCTGCTGAATTCACAGATTTATTGTATCTGAGTCCAGCTTACGAACAAATTTGGGGGCGCAGTCGCGAAGAATTGTATGCTGATCCCTTAAAAATGATGGAGTGGGTGCATTCAGAAGATAAACTCCGGTTGGAAGAGGCAATGGGGCGAGTGTTGCAGGGCGAGTCCACCAATACCGAATATCGGATTTTTCTGCCAGACGGCACAATTCGCTGGGTGTGCGATCGAGCTTTTCCCATTTACGACGAATCGGGCAAAATTTACCGCATCGCGGGTATTGGCGAAGATATTAGCGATCGCAAATTTAGCGAAGCCCGCATTCAAGCAGCACTCCGCGAAAAAGAAGTATTGCTCAAAGAAATTCACCACCGAGTCAAAAATAATATGCAGGTAATTTCCAGCCTGCTGCAACTTCAAGCTCAATATATTGAAGACGAAGCGACGCTAACTTTATTTGAAGAAAGCCAGACTCGCATTCATTCAATGGCTCTGATTCACGAGCAACTTTATCAATCCGAAAATCTCGATCACATCGCCCTGTCTCCCTACGTCGAAAACTTGGTTGCTAATTTGTATCAATCTTTTGGTTGCGGCAACACTTCAATCAAATTTAATCTCAAAATTGACCCCATTTCTTTAAACATAGAAACAGCAATTCCGTGCGGTTTAATTATTAACGAACTGGTTTCTAACTCTTTAAAATATGCCTTTGGCTCTAATTTAGATGGTGAAATAACTATTGACTTTCATGAAATAAATTACCACCAATTTTATTTAACTATTCAAGATAACGGTTGCGGATTTCCGGCGGAATTTGACGTGGAAAATACTGAAACATTAGGATTGCGATTAGTAAGAATGTTGGCTTACCAATTAGAGGCAAGTATTGCCATTGACAGTCAGCGTGGAACCTGCTACACTCTAATTTTCCAAGAGTTAAATTATCGGCAGCGTATTTAACGAAAAATGAACCCTATACAAATTTTGGTTGTAGAAGACGAAGTTATTGTAGCTCAAGACATAGCAGGTCGATTAAAAAAACTGGGATATGCAGTAACAGCTACAGTTTCTTCAGGAGAAGAAGCAATTCAAAAAGCGATAGAAAACCCCCCCGACTTAGTGTTGATGGATATCGTGCTTAAAGGTGACATGGACGGGGTAACAGCAGCCGAGAAAATCCGAACTAATAGGAATGTGCCGACAGTATTTTTAACAGCTTATGCCGACGATCAAACGCTGCAAAGAGCGAAACTTACAGACCCATTCGGTTATATTATCAAACCATTTCAACAAAATGATTTGCGGGTGGCGATCGAGATTGCCCTGCACAGACACGAAATCGAAACCAAGATGCGAGAATCTCTCAAAGCCGCGGAAGCAGTCAGAGAGTCGGTGGAAGAAAAATCGCACCGCCAAAACCAGTATATTTCAATGGCCGCTCACGAATTGCGGAACCCGCTCAACGCGATTTTAATTTCTGCGGAACTTCTCGATCGAACTCGCAGCAGTGACGAATCCCAAGTTAGAACCCTGCGACTGGTGCACTCAGCTACCCAAAAGATGAACCAGCTAATCGACGATATGCTGTTCATGGGTCGAGCAGAATCAGGCCAACTCAAATGCAATCCATTACCGATAAATTTAGTCGAATTTTGTCAAGACTTGCTCGCTCAATTGCAGTTAGGAAATGAAGCCAAACACAAACTAACATTAATCCCGTCCGATGTTACCAGCGCGATGTTAGATCAACAATTGCTGCACGGGATTATTTCTAACTTAATCGTCAACGCCATCAAATATTCCCCCAACGGCGGGCTAGTCACCTTGGAATTGGAATGCCGTCTAGCAGGCGAGGGAGACAAAGAACCTATTTTCTGCTTGTCTCCTCAGTGTTTGTTTCCAAATTCCCAATTTACAAATATTAGCTCTCCCTTACTAATTATGCGTATCCGAGACGAAGGTATCGGCATCCCAGAAACTGAAGTAGGGAAAATATTTGAAATGTTTTACCGCTGCCAAAATACGGGAAAGATTAAAGGTAATGGTTTGGGATTAACCATTGTTAAAAAAGCTGTGGAATTGCAAGGAGGGGCGATCGCCTGCGAAAGCAAAATGGGCGTGGGTACAACCTTCACAGTCGCCCTTCCTTACGTCGCACTTTCCTGTAAGACTCCACGATCAACAACTTAAATACCACTACAAACATTAATCAAAGTGTGGCAAAATCCACTCCACCGCCACCGCTAAATTTGCTGCAATAAAATCCGGTTTAGTATGGTGCTGATACTCCCCACTCAACACGCTTTCCCCGTAACCAGTCTGCACCAAAATTCCTGTACATCCGGCATTGTGAGCCATATCAACATCAGTCGCTTTATCCCCCACCATAAAACTATTTCGCAAATCTAAATCCTGTTCCCAAGCCGCCGCTACCAACATCCCTGTATTTGGTTTTCGCCACGTTGTATACCGCGTAAATTCTGGGTTGGTTCCGCCTTCGGCTGCGCTTAAATAAGGACAGTAATAAAGAGCATCTAACTTTGCTCCGGCTTCATTTTCTAATAGCTGACAAAGGCGTTTGTGCAAAGCTTCTACGTGGCTAACCGGATAATAACCCCTCGCTGGGCCGGATTGATTGGAAACCAAACAGCAAAATATTTTTTTGTCATTTAAACGGCGTACAGCTTGGGCTACTCCGGGGATTAAATGCAAATCTTCTACTTTGTGAATGTAGCCCGCTTCGATATTGAGAACGCCATCTCTGTCAAGAAATACTGCTCGTTTCATTGTTGTATTGTTTTTGATATAATATAAAACTCGGTGGCATCGGAATTGATATTACCGAGATTCAGGAGATGGCAATGTCCATTGGTGTCAACTTAAGCTTTTCGTCCGCTAGCCCTCCCGCCTACCCGCCAGTCCGCCAGGGAATGAATTCCCTGTCTAATAGCGAAAGTCCTCTCAAAGAGGACTGAATCATTCATTAGTCCTCGGAAGCGAGGACTTCAGCTTTGAGGCAGGGGTTTCAACCCCTGTCGGACTATCGATGTAACGTTAAGTTGACTCCAATGGACACTGCCGTGTCCTCATTATGATTCTAAAATAGATTGTTTGCCTAACCATTCGCGGAAACTATTATGATACAAACTATAGCAAATTTCTCCTTCGATTTCCTGCTTATTTAAGAACGCGATCCAATTGTCTAACGCTTTTTCAACATCGTATTCATCCTCATCAATTATATTGGATATGGCACTTACAGACAAACCTGTTGGGGATTTTACCAAAACATTCAGCACAGCCAAGTCAACTGCCGATAAGCCATCACCTGTCATCCGCAGCCAGTGGTTTTGATAATACGCTGCTAAACCGGGAGGAAGTTCAGGGAAAAGTGAGGACTCTCCCAGATTAGCATCGGGGTGTGAATTCTCGCCGATCGCCCTTAGCATCTGACTCAGATACATGAAATTGTTTTCGCTGACAGTGGCGAGTTGTTGGCAGAATTCGGGTTGAGTTAAATCCGGTGCGGTTGATAGGTATTGCTGAATGTAGTTCAGGACATCCTCCCGATTTTGGGCGGGATAATCTCTTAAATCGAGAGTTTGAGAGGGGGTTTCAATTAACAAACCGGATTTCTCTCTCAAAAACGGGCGGCGGGCGAGGATAAAATAAGTACGATCGCCCAAATATCTCGGCAGATAAAACAGATTTGAGCTGGGAGGCTGACTCGTGCGGGCGATCGCGTCTACAGAATCAATGACTATTATCAACTTTTGGCGATCGGCTAATTTATCGCTAATTTGCTGAAGCAACAAAGACAGAAACCAACTGCCATCATCGGATTCGAGATTTTGAAGTTGAGATATTAGCTTGACAATTTCCGATGTTTCCCCATTGGCGGCAAGGTATTTGTCAATCAGTTGAGTGCAGACAGAAGCGAGAAAATCTTCAGCTCGATTTTTGCCTTCAACTGCAGCGTTGTAATAGATACTGCGAGGATGGGCGGTGACATATTGGGCGAGGATGGAACTTTTGCCGCAGCCGGCAGTGCCGACTATTGTGAAATAACCGCGGCTGTGGGAGTGCAGAAAGTCGGATATGGCAGAAAAAACAAACTTGCGCCCTGCAAAATTCTCGGTTTTTTCTCGCAGGAGTGGCTGAAATTCTTTTGGGTAAGCAGCGGTAGAGATGGGAGTTGGCAGAGGTGAGGAATTCATGTTAGTTCCTCCACCCCTTCTAGCCGCAGGAAATATACGCGGCCGGATGCGTCGCCTGCCACAATTGTTACTCCATCGGGTGCAATAGCGCAAGAGGCGATCGGGCTTTCAGCCGTGAAACTGGCCATGAATTTTCCAGTTGTTAAATCCCAGACTTTGAGAGTGTCATCTGAACCAAAAATAACCCGTTTGCCGTCGTGAGTGACGGCTACTGCTGTTACCAAGTCGCTATGACATTGTAGAGTAAATAGTTCCTTTCGAGTTGTTAAATCCCAAACTTTGATGGTGTTGTCCCAGGAACCAGAAATCGCCCGACCATCAGCAGTGATGGCTACTGCTGTTACCCAATTGCTGTGACCTTTAAGAGTAAACAGTTCCTTTCGAGTTGTTAAATCCCAGACTTTGATGATTTTGTCAGATGAACCAGAAATCGCTCGCTTGCCATCAGCAGTTACGGCTACTGCATTTACTGACCTCAAGTGACCTTCAAGAGTAAACAGTTCCTTTCGAGTTGTTAAATCCCAAACTTTGAGAGTATCATCTGAACCGAAAATAACCCAGTTGCCGTCGTGGCTGACGGCTCCTGCTGTTACTAAATTGCTGTGACCTTTAAGCGTAAACAGTTCTTTTCTAGTTGTTAAATCCCAGACTTTTAGGGTTTTGTCCCATGAACTAGAAATCGCCCGCTTACCATCAGCAGTGACAGCTACTGCATTTACCGAGTCGCTGTGACCTTTAGGAGTAAATTGTTGCTTTCCAGTGCTTAAATCCCAGACTTTGATGGTGCTGTCCAATGAACCAGAAATCGCTCGCTTCCCATCAGCAGTGACAACTACTGCATTTACCGAGTCGCTGTGACCTTTAAGAGTAAATTGTTGCTTTCCAGTGCTTAAATCCCAGACTTTGAGGGTGTTGTCATTTGAACCAGAAATCGCTCGCTTGCCATCAGCAGTGATGGCTAATGTATATACCAAGTCGCTGTGACCTTGAAGAATAAACTGTTCCTTTCCAGTGTTTAAATCCCAGACTTTGAGAATTTGGTCAGATGAACCAGAAATTACCCACTTCCCATCAGCAGTAACTGCTACTGAGTTTACCCAGTGGCTGTGACCTTCTAGGGTAAACAGTTCATCTCCAGTGTTTAAATCCCAGACTTTGAGAGTTTTGTCAGATGAACCAGAAATCGCCCGCTTGCCATCAGTAGTGACGGCTACTGCATTTACCGAGTCGCTGTGACCTTCTAGGGTAAAGAGTTCATCTCCAGTTGTTAAATCCCAGACTTTGATGGTGCTGTCCAATGAACCAGAAATCGCTCGCTTGCCATCAGTAGTGACGGCTACTGCATTTACCGAGTCGCTGTGATCTTTGAGAGTGCGTAGCAATCCCCTACGAGGAGGAGTTAAACATGGTGTCACAGGACGCAACCAAGGTGCTGCTTTCCGCTGCTTTGCTACCTCTAGCATTGCCTGAATTGCCGGAATATTAAAGTGCAGCAAGCGCCCTAAAAATTGCCCTGCCAGTTGTGTCTTATCTCGCTTCAAAATATCGGCTGACATCCACAGTACCCTTTGAATCAAGTCCAGGGCTTTCGCTTTTTCTGGATTATACTCTGGGTTACTTAATGCTTCTGAATCGTCAACGAAATTGAAATCATCAATCAGGGCCTGCACTCCAAACTCAGGATGCTGAATCTTTGCCATCAGGAAGTGAAAATCTGTCAGCGTCTGATAATACTTTTCTAAATTCCCTGACTTGACATAATTTTGCAGCAAGCTGCCCAGATAAGCACGTTGATAGAAAAGCGGTTTGGTCTCGAACTTGTCAGCAAATTCTCCCATCTCACGCCATCCCCTTTTCTAAATATTCAGCAATTTGTTGATTTACTGCCTTAAAAATCTTTCGCTTTGCATCCATCTCCCGTTTGGCTTTCAGAAAATCAAGGAAACTAGCGTGATAGATGGTATAGCAGATTTCTCCATCTACCTGCTGCTTTTTCAAATATTCAACCCACTCATCTAAAACCTGTGCCACATCGCATTCATCTACCTCGGAAATTCCAGCAATCATCTCGCAGGGAATCGGCGTGCCCATCTCTAGTAAAATATACAATACAATCTCCATCAATTGCCCTGGCTTAGCTTCCATTCCCATCCGCACCCAATGGTTTTGATAATACTCTTGCAGCCCATCTGGTAATTGCTTTAAACTCAAATCGTTGTAATCGCCCTTAGCAATTGCTGGGAAAACATACCGCAAATACATAAAATTGTTTTCGCTTTTGCTGGCTAATTCCTCGACAAAAGTTGTATCGGAAATGCTGCGGGTTTGAATCCAGTTTCTCAGTCTATCTTTATAATCGGAATCGGTATTTAGAACAAAGCGAATATATTCTTTGATATCATCCTGATTAGAATTAACATACTTGTTGTCTCTTAAATCTAGCTCGTTTACCGGAACTCCCGGAGATACGGACAGCCGCTTTTTACCGAGGTGATAAGGTCGCCTCGTCAGCAAGAAATAAACCCGATCTGGCAGAGTTGTCGGTAAATGTAAAAGATTTTCTCCCGCTTCCTGTTCGACTTCATCCAGTGCATCAATCGCAATTACCAAACGTTCGCCCAAAGTGAGTTTTTCCGCCACCTTTGCCAGTAAAGTTGGTAAATCGGCATCTTCTGAATTTGGCAATTGATAGCGGTCAATTAATTGCTGGCCAATGCTCTTCAAAAACAATTCGGGTCTGTTACGGCGTTCGACGAGAATATTGAAATAGCAGGGAGATTTATGTTCGGAGACGTATTTGGCAACGATCGAACTTTTGCCCATTCCCGCATCCCCGATAATTGTAAAATAACCGCAAGGATTTTCGGTGATAAATTGCTGAAAAGTTTCAAAAACAAATCGGCGACCGCAAAAGGTTTTAATCTTTTCTTCTATTAACGATATAAATTCTTCGGGGTAGGGAGAGGAGTTAGAAGCTTGGGTAGCAACTACGGGTTGTGATGGTTGATAATACTTTTGTTTTAATTTAGTATGCAGAGTCCTCAACTTACCGGCACCTTGTTGGCTAGCAAGTTCAGGAAAACTATTTGAAAATTTCTTGTAAATCTCTCCCAATCGTTTTTTTACATTATCATCTGATGTGCTTAATTTCACTTGAAGCTTTGCCTGATTTAGCGGTGCTTTTTCAGGAGATAAGAGTGCTGATAATAATGTTTCTGTTTGTTCGGGAGATAACTCATGTATCCCAGATTCGCGTTGAAGAAATTTTTGCCAATCCATAGTTTAATTATACCTTGACTATACTTTGATTAGACCGACCTCTAATAGACCTAAGTTTATACCTCTGGTCAACTTCACTCAATTAAAGTGATGTAATGATTTTATCAGAACACAAAAGCAATTATTGATAAACAAGAGAGGTCAGTCAAATGAATTTTAACTTATTCGGCAACTCGCAACCTGATCAAGATTATAGCGACCTTGCAGAAGAAATACTGGAAGAATTGCTGCGACAAGTTCGCCAAAGCTACAATGTCGCCCTTACCGTCATCGGTACATCGGCAATTCTTGCTTTCGTAGGTGTGGGACTTGTTTATGCTAATAAAGTTCAGGAAGGTGCTGTCACTACTGCCGCGGGAGGAGTGACAACTGTTGCCGCCACTCGGTTTGCCAACCAAAAGAAGAAGGAATTACAGGAGATGATGGAGCTTGTTGAAAAACGAAGAGCGAAAGAGGAATTACGGAAAAAGATTCCTCGTCCCCAGGCTCTGCCTCCTGTGAAGCCCCGATAAGCGAGGCAGAGCCTCTAGATATGGGTTCCCAGACAGAGCCTGGGAACCAGCTAAAAGTCCTTACTGCGAACTTTTGTTCTTAGCCGCCCCAAACCTTTTTCAAAACATCTTGAGGAGAGATGTCTGCCATTTTGCCAGTAGGAGATTTAATGCCCAAAAATCGATCGCTCTTTGGCAACAATTTCGCCGGTTCAGTCGGGCCAAACAAAGCTATTGTATAAGTTTGAACCGCCACAGCTAAGTGCATCGGCGCACTGTCAGTACATATCATCAAATTAGCAGCAGCAATAGTCGCCGCCAACTTGCCGACATCATCCGGCGAGATAACTTTTACATTCGGACATAACTCGACTAACTTTGTCACGAAGTCTGCATCTTCTGGGCCTTTCACAACAACAACAGGCAAATTCGGCTGCCGTTGCTGACAGTCTTCGATGATTTGCTTCCACTTGTCTGTAGGGTAAATTTTGTCAATACCTTTAGACACAGCTAATTGACTCGAACCGCCGTGAATCAAAATGTAGCCGCTTTCTTTTACCCCCAACCGCTGCTGTTCGGCTTCCGCCCACTGAATGTCCTGTTTTGGTACATTAATTGCCACTGGCGGACAAGGATTTTTAATGTTAAATCCTTGCAGCAAATCGTGGTACATTGAAGCGGCGTACTGTTCAGTTTTCAGCGGTACAGCAGCAGTGAGAAATCGAGCACCGTTGGTTCCAGAATAGCCAACTCTCTGCGGAATGCCGGTCAGCCACAGCAGCAGCCCTACAGTCCACCGCTGGCCTAGGGAAATAACTGCTTCGTATTCGCGATCGCGAATTACGCCCAGTAAATTGCCCAAATCTGCCATAGCGTTGCGGTCTTTGAAATTGTACGTCAAGACTTCTTTGACGGATTTGCAGACTCGGTAAGCGCCCTTCGCCCTCGGTTCAACAATGACATCAATTTGCGCGTCGGGATAAGACTGCTTGAGGTCATCAAGAGTGGGGAAAAATAAAATTTGGTCGCCAATCCCGCCAGGGACAAGTGCTAGTATTCGCATCATAAACGATCGGGCTATTATTGATCGAGGTAGCTCTCAGAGATCGGCTCTCAACTATCAGCTTATAGTATTTCTAGACCTTAAAAGCTACTGGCTGACAGCTAAACAACTGACTCAAAAGTACAGGACGCTCTTATTATATATATCTAGTTGGGTTAAAAACGGTTAGTAAATGCACTTATTAATTCCTGCAGCGGGTTCGGGGCGACGGATGGGGAGTCAGCGGAACAAACTGCTGCTGACTTTGCTGGGAAAACCTTTGCTGAGTTGGACTTTGGCTGCTGCTGAAGCTTCGCAGCACATTAGCTGGATTGGCATCATGGGTCAGCCAGACGATTTTCCTGATTTTAAAGCAATTGTGAGCGATTTATCTTTGGTTAAGCCCGTGGAACTGATTAAAGGAGGCGCCACCAGGCAAGAGTCAGTTTACAACGGTTTGCAGGCTTTGCCTCCGTCGGGCGATCGAGTGTTGATTCACGACGGCGCGAGGTGTTTGGCAACTGCTGAATTGTTCGATCGATCTGCCGAGGCCCTCTTGAGCTGTCCCGGCTTGATTGTCGCCGTCCCGGTCAAGGATACGATTAAGGTCGTAGATGAGCGTCGAATCGTGCGAGACACTCCAGACAGAAGCAATTTGTGGGCAGCCCAGACTCCCCAAGGATTTGAAGTGAAATTGTTAAAGCAGTGTCACGAAGAAGGGCGACAAAAAGGTTGGGAAGTGACAGACGATGCGGCTTTGTTTGAAAAATGCGGTTTACCAGTGCAAATTGTGGAGGGGGAAGAGACGAATTTGAAAGTCACAACACCCGTTGATTTGGCGCTAGCTGAATTTATTTTGCGGCAGAGATACGGGGAATAGTTTTGAGTTGTGTAATCGGGAATGCGACTCAGCTATGTTGTGGTCATTGTGAGAAAATCTGTAATACAAGTGGAGGATGAAAGAAATGCAATATAGCGGTAAATGGCGGATCACAGAGATGGCAATGTGGGATAGTGATTACTTGGACATGGAAGTTGAAGCCTATATCGAGATTGAACCCACAGGTTCGGGAGAATTTCAATTCGGTTTAGTATCAGGTGAAATTGACGGCGAAGTGGTAAAAGACCGAGATGATGAGCGATTCGAGTTTACATGGGATGGCAATGACGAATGTGACCCTGCATCTGGTAGCGGTTGGCTGAGATTAAAGGGTAAAAATTCACTAGACGGTCGAATCAAATTCCACCAAGGCGACAGTTCTAGTCTTGTTGCAAAACGCATGAAATAGGCAATCAGCGATCGTACTATTGCTGAGGCGTATTTTTTTCAACTGCAGATGAACGCAGATAAAAGCAGATAAAATCCCATCCGCATTCATCTGTGTTCATCTGCTGATATCTGCGGTTAAAAAGTACAATCTAACCAACCACCCATAACTTAGGTTTCTCATGAAGGATTAATCGCAAACTCGCCCTCACAATCAACCTCTGCGGCACTTTTAACTAAATCCAAAAACGCAAACACAGCCGGAATCAACAACCCATCCCTCAAAACAGCCACCCCAATTACCCTTTCAAAATCCGCAGGCAAACTGCAAACTTTCACCGAAGACGGTATCGGTTCCGCCGCCAAACGCGGCAGAATTGCTGTACCCAAACCTTGCATCACCATACTGACAATAGTTGAATCTTCGCTGAGTTCGTAAGCGATATTTAAGGGAAACCCCGAAGTTGTCAAATATTTTCGCAGCGGTACAGAACAAGAATTTTCTGCAGGCTGCAAAATCAACGGATAAGCCGCTAATTCTTCCCAGGTAATCTTAGCAGTTGACAATTTGGCAGTTGGCGGCAGCAACACAACATATTTATCCCGCAAAATTTCCCTCGTTTCAAATTCATTGGAGATGGGAAGAGAGACAAAGCCGATATCTGCTTTGCCCGATCGCAAAGCTTCTTCCACAGCTTGGGTATAATAAACTTCGGTAATGCTGACGGCAATTTTGGGAAAGCGATCGCGAAATTTAGCAATCATACCGGGTAGGATATGAGTTGCAACACTGCGAAAAGTCACTATCCGCACCAGGCCTCCCTGCAAACCTTTTTCTAAATCCGCTTCTTTGACCATCATTTCTAAAGCGCGGGCTATTTGACGCCCGTGACTCACTACCCTTTCCCCCACTGGTGTCAGTTGAGCACCGTGTCGTCCCCGGTGAAACAGTTGCACTCCCAATTCTGTTTCTAAAGAAGCGATGGCGTGGCTGACTGCTGATTGTGACAGTTCCAATTGCAAAGCCGCCTCGCTAAAGTTTTCACAGTCTGCTACAGCTATCAAAGCTTGAATCTGAGAGAGTTTCATCCGCCGCGTATTGATTTCGCTCATAGCGTTTGTGCCAGTAGTACCCAAATTGTCACAAGGGCTTCGATATATCGATTTTATTCATACAACCTATGCAAGCAATGCTTTGATTGTCAATTGCCCCAGAGTTAAGGTTAATTTATCAGGTAACAGATAGACTTTTACAGAACTTGCACGACAACAATATTGTGCTGTAATTGCGATGGCATTATTGCAGTTAAAAGCTATTTCTTGTAATTTTATTGGTGCAATTTTTGTAGGAGTTATCACTTTAAGGTGTTGGCTATGTTTACTTACAAAAATCGGATTGACCCCCGAATAATGAGGTTTTTTTCGATTGCCGATCGAGCTAAACCATCCGAAAAACCGAAAGGGCAATCTCTCTGTTCAGCCATAAATCAAATTGGGCAGTTTTTGCTCTACCTCACTTCTGGTGAGGACGCTCTGAGAATTTGGCAGACGCGCGATCGCTATGGTAACACTTGGTGGCACGGTTGCGATCGGGCGACTGGTCGTTCTACCTGCGTGGCGACGGATCATGAAATGCGCGCTTGGATCGATCGGCGTTATTGCCAATAGTAGTGTGTGGGTTGCGTGGAAATGAAGTGAAATACAGTTCTCAATTAGCAATTAGCAATTACCCATTACCCCTTAGCAATTACCCATTACCCTTTACCAATTACCCATTACCAATTACCCATTACCAAGTAGGAGATGCTATGCTTCAAATATCTTCCGAATGTGCAGCGCCAGATCGCATTATTCTGATGGAAAACGAGGTATATAGATTGCCTCAAACTCATCGAGAAATTCAAGTGGTGTCAGGAATTGCTTGGATCACGCTTGACCAACAGGACATCATCTTAGAAAGCCCTGAAAAAGCATCGCTTCCACCCAGCAAAAACTTTGCTCTCATCTCCCCTCTCAACAATATGCCACTGATTATGGCCGTCTGGGAAGACAAAAACCCAGTCAGAGCCTAGGGATTGAGAAAAAATTCGGCAGGAACACCCCAAAAAGCTCTATCTTAATAGTTATCACTTAGCTATTGGAGGACTCGATCGGTGCACTGCCGCTCTTACCACTTCAGCTATCTCGCAGCTATAAGTATTGTCTTATCGCCCGCACTCAGCTTGCTGGCAATTTCAGACGCCCGGGCTTATGTCCCAATTATCAATGCGAGGCACACCCAAGCGAGCGATTCCCTACGGGATAGCTTCGCTTCACTCGCTCAGGCAACAGACCCCAAAACGCAAGCAGACGAACTCTTTGAAACAGGAGTAAAACAGCACCGCGAGGGTTTGTTTCGAGAAGCAATCGAGACTTTTGAGCAAGTTTTGGCAATCCGCCAGCAACTCGGCGACCAAGCCGGAATCGGAGAAACTCTCAATAATATGGGGGAAGTTTATGGCGAAATGGGTTTGAGGCCCAAAGCTTTGGAAGTTCTGCAGCAAGCTTTAGTCATTCACCGAGAAATCAGCGGAGGGCGTCGTATCGCGCGCACTCTCAATCTCATCGGTTTCGTTAACCGGATTGGGGACAATTTTTCCGAAGCGATGAAACTGCACCAAGAAGCTTTGGAACTTGCCCAAACTACCGACGACCAAATTGAAATTGGAGAATCCCTCCACAACATCGCGGCCGTGTACACAGAACAGGTCAATTACGCCAAGGCGATCGAATTTTACCAGCAAGCGCGGACGATTCGCACGGCTGTCGGCGATCAGCGCGATTTAGGTCGTACCCTCAATAACATGGGCGGCGTCTACTACAACATCGGCGACTTTAATAGAGCGATGGAATTTTACCACCAAGCTTTAGCAATTCGCCGAGAAATCGGAGACCGGGCTGGCGTCGGCCGCCTCCTCAACAACATGGCACTTACCTCTCGCAAACTCGGCAAAGATACTCAAGCGCTGATCTATTTTCAGCAAGCAATACCGATGTTAGAAGCAATTGGTGACAAGACAAGTATCGGACGCTTGCTCAACAATATGGGCGCAATTCATGAAAGTCTCGGTCAATATGCTCAAGCTCTCGAATCCTACGAGGGAGCTTTAAAAATTGCTCGTGAGGGCGGTGACAAAGCCGGAGAAACTACAGCAATGGAGGGCATTAAGCGATTGTCTTCCGGTCAGCTTGTACCGCAATAATGACTGTTAGTTGCTCGAACAATCAATCAATATAAGCTATGGAGATCCGTACTGAAAAGCCAGAAGATGTCGAATCTGTTCGCCACCTCAATATTGCGGCATTCGGGCGAGAAAATGAGGCTAACTTAGTCGATCGCTTGCGGGGAATTGCATCTACACTTTCCTTAGTTGCCGTACAAGCCGATCGCATTGTCGGACACATTTTCTTCAGTCCGGTTGTCGTCGCAGGAAAATGTTCTAAAAATTTGTCTATTCTGGGGTTGGCGCCAGTCGCAGTTCTACCAAACTATCAGCGCCAAGGTATAGGAACGCTGCTGATCCGGGAGGGTTTAGAAGAGTGCAGGCGATTGGGATTTCAGGCAGTGGTTGTGCTTGGTAATCCAGATTTTTATTTGCGTTTTGGGTTCATTCCTGCTAGTAGAAATAGCTTGAAATGTGAATATGATGTGCCCGATGAAGCTTTTATGGTGTTGGAGTTAGAAAGTGGAGCTTTGCAGGATTGCAGCGGAACGGTGAAGTATCGATCGGAGTTTAATCTATGCGAGTGATATTAATTCCGCCCTTCATCGGAATTATTCATCTCTTTCTGATCTCCCTCTGCGTTCTCTGCGGTTAAATGATTCCGATGCAACGGGAACTGATCTGACGAAGTGGCGGTTTTTATTGTGATGTATCGTAAAAAATTATAAAAATAACATTAGGAGTCACAGTGGAAAGCGGTTGTGCTGTACTTGCCTTGGTGAACCATAAAACCTGTACAACTATTACCCAGCAAAGTTATTTAAACGCCCCCTTTTCCCTTCTCCCCTTTTGCACGTTGCAAAATAAAAATCGGAGTCAGAGCAGATTTCCCCTTCAGAGAAACAGCTCCCAAAGCCTCGCAAATGAAGTTTAGCCCGATCGACTCACACACCCTTTCACCAATCAAAATTTGGTTTTCCCCCGCCTTGCTCATCAACCGAGCCGCCGTATTCACCGTATCGCCGAGGATATTAAACTCCCTGCGCCCTCGCGCTTCCCCAACCTCAGCAGCAAACACCGGCCCCAGGGATAGCCCTATTTGACAGCTTACTTCCACCTCTTTACCGCCGATAATTACTGGCGGCAAAGCTGCAATCATATCTCGGATTGCAATCGCCGCACTAGCGGCGCGGCTGGCGTCATCCCTGTGAGCATCGGGTACGCCAAAATAAATCAGCATATCGGAACCGTCTAAGTGCGCCGTTACTTTTTGCAATACGCCCCCTTTAGCTGAGACTACAGCATCGATCGACGCAAACACCCGAGAAAAAGCCACTATCAGATTGACTTCTTCCTCCAGCGACGCTTTGTCCACAGACTCCGGTAAACCAATCAAGTTGACAAACATCACCGTCGGTTCAGGAAAATCCGGCGGGATTTTGCGCTGATCAGCATTTTCCACCAGCAGTCTCAGAATCGCTTTGGGAATATAACTAGCAAGGGGTTCAAGCCGCTGCACAGCTTCCCCGATTTCTTTTACCAAGCCCGCAACGCTGCGATCGAGCAATACCGAACTCGGCATCCGCCGCCCCGTCAAAGTGATATCATACTCTCCGAGTTGATCGTCCGTGAAATCGTCCGCCACCAAGAAATAACCCTGTTTCCCCGGTTCAAAACGAAATTGCTCTCCCAAAGACTCTCTAGCAGTTTCAGTCACACACACCCGCCCCACAGTCCCAGAACCCTCAGCTTGCTTGGCTTCCTGGACTGAATGCCCCAGCAGTACGTGAGCCATCCGCAGCGGGGTACCGATGTCAGCACTAATATAGCGGCCGCAGTGGATGCCCACCCGCATCCTCAAAGCCAAAACACCCCGCGCCGTTTCAATATTCGCAAATTCAGCCATCGCCCGCTGCATCCGCAAACCCGCCCGCACCGCCCTAGCTGTATCCTCTTGATGAACCCCTGACAGAAACTGCACCAGCATCGCATCTCCGGTAAACTCCAGCAAATCCCCGCCCGATTTGCTGACAATTTCAATCATCGAGGCAAAATAGTCGTTAATCACGCCCAGCAGGCTTTCAGCTCCCTTGCGCCCCTGGGTCGCATTCGCTTCCAACAGCGAGGTAAACCCTGCCAAATCCGTGAACAGCAAGGTGCCTGTTTGCCACTGGTAGCGCACCTCCCCTGGGTTGGGCGGAGATTCGGACACGGGCCGGGGCACGTAGTCGTGGAGGATGTAGCGGAGAGTACGCAGGTGCTCGAAAACCCCCATTAGCGTTGCGGGGGACGGATCTACCCACGCAGCAGCGTATAGTTGGGCGGAAAGAAGCGATCGCAGCCGCAGTTCGATCGCAGCCAAGGGAGGATTGTAAGTTAATCTATTAATTTCCACCTAGTATATTCTTAAAAAATAAGGTCAATCGATTTGAGATTTTAGATTTTAGATTAAAGAATTGAAGCATTGACCCCACGGATAAATTCGGGGGCTTGTGGATCGGATACAGGTTTTTTATTTCTGGACGGATGAATCCGGGGGCTTGTATCCTGGATGCTTTCGGTCAGTTCCATCTAGAGGCAACACCAATAGCTAGACCTATACCATTATGATAAGTTTCCAGTGACCAGATACCAGCCGCACCCAGAACCCTGGATAGAAACTTCCGAAAGTCACAGCTTGCTAGCTCCCGATTTGATCCGAGCGGCTCGATCGGCCTATGGTATGTATCTGAAAGTGCATTCCGAGCAGATCCAGCGTCCGATCGGTGTAGTTGTTAGTCTAGGAAGAGATCGAGGGCAGCTAATTTTTGCTTCGCAGCCGATTTTGTTGCCCGGTGAACGTTTTGTTACTTTTGACGAAATTGAATCTCAAATGTATTAGTCAGTAGTCAGTAGTCAGTAGTTATTTGTTGGTTGTTAGTTGTTGGTTCTAATCGCCAATGCCCTTCGGCCCTTCGGCCAAATGCCCAACCAATTACCAATTATCAATTACCAATTAATGGAAATAATTTTTAATTGTATTGTTTATGTCATTGTATTTACTTTCGGATCGGCTATTGGCAGTTTTCTAAATGTGGTAGTCTATCGGTTGCCTGCGGGTTTGTCGGTGATCCACCCTCCTTCTCGCTGTCCCAAGTGTTTAAATCAACTCAGAACTTACGAAAATATACCCGTTTTCGGTTGGCTGTGGCTGCGGGGACGCTGCAATCACTGCCGCAGTCGGATTTCTGCCCGCTATCCGCTGGTGGAAGCAGCTACGGGTTTGCTGTTTTTGCTCATCTTCTGGCGGTTTGGGGCGGGTGTGCAAACTCTGGGTTTTTGGGCTTTGTTTAGCTGGCTGTTGGCTTTGTCTTTGATTGATTGCGATACAATGACTTTGCCTAATTCTTTAACTCGATCGGGTTTGGTGGTCGGATTGGTTTTCCAAGTGGCGAAAGGTTGGTGGCCGACTTTTAGTTTGATCGACTCGATACACTATCTGGTACTCGACGGGATCGCGGGAGCAGTTGTCGGGTTGTGGCTGTTTGACGCCATCGGACTCGCCGGGACGATCGGCCTCGGCCAGAATGCTATGGGGGCCGGAGATACCAAATTGGCCGCCTTGATGGGAGCTTGGCTGGGCTGGAAATACTTGCTGCTAGCGGGATTTATTGCCTGTGTCGCCGGAGCTTTTGTAGGTGGTGGGGCGATCGCTATCGGGTTACTCGATCGGCGTCAACCCATGCCTTTCGGCCCGTTTCTGGCTCTCGGTACAGCAATTACTACTCTGTGGGGCGAAGCGATCTTATCTAGTTACTGGCAGTTGTTTTTCCCGAATTTTAGTTTCTGATCCGCAGGTAGTCAGGCGCGATCGAACATAACATTGTCTCAAAAATTGGTAAAATTGTTCCGTGTCTTGGATTACACTTACAACTACTAGCTTTCGTTGGGAAGCGGAATTAATGCAGCAGCTCCTAGCTGCTCATGAAATCCCGGCCCGGATTGTAGACTTGGGCATAGCATCTTATTTCGGGGCTGGAAGTGCTACAGCCCTGCAAGTTCTTCCACAACACCAGCAAACAGCATCGCTCCTCATCAGTCCCATTGAAGAGGACAATAGTCAGTAGTCAAGTCTGTTGTTTATTGTCAGTTGTTATGGGTTATTGGTTATTAGTTATGAGTTATTAGTTATTAGTTATTGGTAGCAGCTAACAACTCACAAATAACAACAGCCAACAGCCAACAGTCAACAGTCAACAGTCAACAGTCAACAGTCAACAGTTAACAATTACCAAGTTTTAATGTCTCTATTTGATTGGTTTGCAAATCGACGAAAATCAGTACCGAACTCCCAAGAACGGCCGGAACGAGAAATTGCGGACGGACTTTGGAATAAATGCGAAGCTTGCGATGCCCTGAGTTATACCAAAGACCTGCGAGCAAATCAAATGGTTTGCTTGGAATGCGGGCATCATATCAGAGTTTACAGTGACGATCGCATCGAGCAGTTGATCGATCCCAATACCTGGGTACCCATTAACGAAGGACTGCACGCCACCGATCCCCTGAAATTTCGCGATCGAAAAAAATATAGCGATCGACTCCGAGAATTTCAAGAAAAAACAGGCCACCTAGACGCCGTAGAAACAGGCATCGGCAAACTAGAAAATTTGCCAGTCGCCCTCGGAGTCATGGAATTTCAGTTCATCGGCGGCAGCATGGGCTCAGTTGTCGGAGAAAAGCTGACTCGCCTCATCGAACACGCCACGCGGGAACGCTTGTCCGTGATCATTGTCTGCGCTTCCGGTGGTGCAAGAATGCAAGAAGGAATGCTCAGCTTGATGCAAATGGCTAAAATTTCCGGGGCTCTGGAACGCCATCGGGAAGCGAGACTGCTTTACATCCCGATTTTGACCCACCCGACCACCGGTGGCGTCACCGCCAGTTTTGCCATGTTGGGAGACATTATAATTGCAGAGCCAAAAGCTACTGTGGCCTTTACGGGCGGCCGGGTAATCGAGCAAACTCTGCGGGAAAAGCTGCCGGAAAATTATCAAACTTCCGAATACTCCTTCGCCCACGGTTTTGTAGATTTGATTGTACCCCGGACTCAATTAAAGAAAACTCTTGGTCAGCTCATCAGCCTCCACCAGCCCCAGCCTTTCTTGGCCGGCTCGGAATTCCCCGCCCTCGAAGCCAGCGATAACCACGCTTTGCCCCCGCAGACTCACGCCTTCAAACTTTCTCCCTAAGCTGCTGCGCCAGAGGATTGTCTGTTGGTGAGTGCGGGGCACAGAGGAAATTGCTGAGGAATTGCGAAAAACCCGCCTTCTACCAACAATATTGAGTTTGGTAACGAGACGTTCACGCAGACACCGGCTTTTGAGCCCCGCGCGCGCAAGTCCTATTGGTAATAACGACGCAGCAGTGGGATGATATTGATCGGAAGTTGATTGGCCCTGGAGTTTGGCTGGGCAAAAATGCCTAGTAGCAGTTAGCGGTTAGTTAGCTTGCGATAGATCAAACAAAATCTCAGAACAAACTAACAGAACAAGCTAACAGCGCTTTCTAAAATTGTCCGGCTTTCAGTTAATAGCCGTCAACTCAATTTTGACCTGTCAGCGACCTAAAAATTATGGGTTTTGCAGACCTGTCCATCGCAGAAATAGCAGAGGACTTCAACGTCCCTGTTGAAGAGGTGATCCGCTTGTGCGATGAGTTGGAAATTGCCTACAAGCACCCTCAAACCCGTTTGGCTTTGGAGGATGTTAAGGCAATTATGTCCACTCTCGAAAAAAGGCGCGACTCAAAACTTCTTGCAGATTAGATCGCAAAATTCCTCTACCTTTAAAGGTATGGCTGCACCAACTTTCGCCAGTTGTTGCAGAAAGAGGGAATTTTGAACACACATCTGTTTGCCAGGTACGATCTCTTAGCGTTCAATAATTTGCCGGATTTTTTTAAGGAGAACCATGCTTAAAAGATATTTCATTGCTCTGACCGCTGTATTCTTGAGCTTTCAGTTATTTGTCAGCAGTGCGATGGCTGTCGAACTGAGTCCTGAACTTCGCACTGTGACTTTGAATGACAAGGGTGCTCCAGTGGTGCTGAGCCTCAAACAAGTTCAGCAAGGCAAACGCCTATTCAATTCGGCTTGCGCTCAATGTCACGCTGCGGGCATGACAAAAACTGACCCGAACGTGAATTTGAGCCCGGAAACTCTGGCTTTGGCCAACCCGCCCCGGAATAGTATTGAGTCGCTGGTGGACTTTATGAAAAATCCCACCACTTATGACGGCTTTGAAGAAATTTCGGAACTGCATCCGAGTATGAAGAGTGCGGATATTTTCGCTGAGATGAGAAATCTCTCGGATGACGATTTGTACGCGATTGCCGGTCACATTCTGTTACAGCCGAAAATTGTCTCCAAGCAGTGGGCTGGTGGCAAAGGCGCTCGCTAATCGATTTTAGATTTTAGATTTTAGATTTTGGATTTTGGATTGGGAGAGGGCTGAAGTTCGGCAATAATTGCTGGCTGGTCGTTTTTCGCTCTAAAATCTGAAATCTAAAATTTACCTCCAGCTCATTGATTCTCGCAAAAGGTTGTAGTCCCTCATGCTGCGTCGTGGTGCTTTTGTCTGCTTTCTGTTGGGGATGTTAATTATTTTGCCGCTCGTGCTGTTGGCTCCTCAACCTGTTTTGGCTGCTGCCGATTCTTACGTGAATAGGTATTTACAAGCCAGCGAACCTGTGGCTCTGGAGTTGGACTCTGAGGGACATACTCGCTTGTTTTCGGCTCAGGATTTGTCTGCGGGCAAGGTATTGTTCGAGCAAAATTGCTTGAATTGTCACGTCGGAGGAGCTAATTTGCCAGATCCGACGATATCTCTGTCTTTGGCTGACCTCAAAGGGGCAACGCCTCCCCGCAGCAACATCAATAGTCTGGTGGCGTATCTGAGAGAACCGATGACTTATGACGGTACTGAGGAGACTTTTTGGTGCCGCCAAGTGCCGGAAAGCTGGATGCCACAGGCTGAGATTGAAAATTTAGCGGCTTTTGTAATCCGGGCTGCTCAGAAAGCTCCGGGCTGGGGCGTGGAGAATTTTGAGAGTTGAACTGCCACTGCCAAAAAGTGGTAAATTACTCGGAAGAAGGCGATACGACTGCGCGATCGCGCCTGTTTTAACAGGTAAAATATCTAAAGAATCACCTTTTGCGTGTCCATTAGAGGAGAACTGCGTTGAAAAGACTCTTATCGATCGCCCTGTTAGCGATCGCAATTTTTACCGTCGGCTTTGGCCGCCCTGCTTTGGCAGGAGATGCCGCTAACGGAGCTAAAATCTTTAGCTCGAACTGTGCTGCTTGTCACATCGGTGGCGGCAACGTGGTTATGGCCATGAAAACCTTGAAAAAGGAAGCTCTTGAGAAGTACGGTATGAATTCTCTGGAAGCTATTACCACTCAGGTAGCTAAGGGCAAAAATGCTATGCCTGCTTTCGGCGCCAAGTTGAAGCCCGAACAAATTGAGGATGTAGCAACCTACGTGCTCTCCCAATCTGAGAAAGACTGGAAAGGCTAAACTGCCTCTTTGAAGTCTGGCAGCCTGGGCGGGTTTGATTTAATTTAAAACTTGTCCTCCCGATCGCACCCTCTCTCACCCTTTGGCGAATAAATATCGGTTTGCAGCGATCTTAACCAGTTGGGGAAAGCGCGCCAGAAATCGGATTTTTATTAGCTCAAGGGTGAGGGAGGGTAATTTTATTTTAGATTTTAGATTTTAGATTTTAGATTTTAGATTTTAGATTTTAGATTTTAGATTTTAGATTTTAGATTGCTAAATGCTGACTTTGTATCAACTGTCAAGCACCTTATATTAAGATTTATGTATGGAAGCGAGTCATAAATTGGGGTTGTGTGCTAGGATGTAAACCCTTTACTAGCAAAGCCTTGAAATCCAAATTAAAGTCGATCAGGGATCTGGAATCTACACCTGCCATGAACGTAAAAACATCAGCAAAAGTTAAAACTCAAGTTAAAACTCTCGGAGACGCTGCATCTGAGGCGATTGAGAAATATTTCCGCAAAAGTGTAGCGCACGAGGCTGAAGTTCTCAAAGACAAAGACGCCGAAGAACTTCACCAAATGCGCGTGGGATTGAGACGTTTGCGATCGGCTGTGACTGGTTTTGCTCCGGTTTTAGATTGGCCAAAAGAGGCTTCGGAAGGCAAAATTGGTAAGGTGGGGCGGATTCTGGGAACGCTCAGGGATTTGGATGTGATGCTCGAAAGTCTCCAAAACCGCTATTACCCGAATTTGCCGACTCAAGAACAGAAAGTTTTGGATAAAGCTTTGTTGACTTTGCTCAAACAGCGACACCGGGCTTTAAAAGAGGTGAGGGCGATTTTAGAGCACAAAAGCTACGAATCGCTGAAGCAGTCGATCGAGGATTGGCTGGAAAAACCGAAGTTTCAGGCGATCGAACATTTGCCAATTGCTGAGGTTTTGCCAGATTTACTGTTACCTCAAGTCAGTGAGTTTTTCCTGCATCCGGCTTGGCTGTTGGGCACGGAATATGAGGATGGCGAAGTTAAAGTTGGTGATGATTTGAATGCTGAGGCTGTCGAAGAGAAGTTAGCAGCCGAGGGAACTATTCTGCACGATTTGCGGAAGCAAGCTAAGCGAGTTCGCTATTTGATGAATCTGTTTGGGGATTTTTACAGCGAGACTTACGAAGTTTATGTCGAAGATGTGAAAGCTGTTCAGGAATGTTTGGGCGATATTCAAGACAGTGAAGTTTTAGGCGAGTTTCTGACAGATTTTGTCGATCGCGATCTGAAAAAAGAGTTGCCGAAGTTGGCTGGTTTGTTAGCCGAAAATCGCTATGCAGCTTGGCAAAAATGGCAGGTTTTGCAGCGCAGGTATTTGAATTCGGAAATTCGGCAAGGTTTGCGATCTGCTTTAATTCATCCTGTGGCTGAAGATGCTGCTAACGTGGAAGCGTCGCATTAATTTTAGTGAGTTTGCAGTTGCGCTTGGGCGCAACTGCAAGCAACAGATAAGTAGCTCGTTCTAATTAGGGCTTACTGAAAAAGTCTACACAGCGAATAAGCTCGCGCCACACAGCTTGAAAAATAATAGGTTCATCGCTTATTTCTCAAATTTACCCAGCAGCTTCCCACAAAAGTGCCAGGGTTTTGAACCTCGCTTATGGTATAATTTGCCATTGTTCGCTCAAAAAAAGATTAAAACCCTTCTCAGGCCTGCCTTCTGCTTTTATTCCGCAAGCCATAATGAAACGTAAAACGCTCTAGAGGAGCGTATGGCTACCCCCTGCTCTTAAAATTTTGATTGCCTATGTTAAAATTCTTTGGTGACAGGGAGGGTCCCCCCCTGTCAAGATTTCCGTTGAAAGTAAAAAATTAGTCAGATAAAAAACAATGAGCGGCCAACTTAACAAACCTCTGGAAATATGGATCAATGAAGATTTACTACTTCCTGGTGTACGCTCAGCCCCACTGCTAATGCACCTCAGTCCGCCGGACACTAATCGAGAGTTAGAGTTTTGGAATTTGCTCAGGGATAAATTGCCGGAGCTAGTCAAGATTCACCGATTTACAAACTTGGCAGATGCAGGCAAGATTGTGGTAACTCCACATTTTATTTCAAGTTATTATGGCCTTAAGAAGGAAGCTCAATTACATAAATTTCGGCGCCAAGTATTAAGCTCAAAACGGACTCTCGTCACCTTTGCAAACTGTTTGGAGTGTCAGCCTTATCCAGGAGAAATATTGTTTGCCTCGGCAACTTACCGTGATAAAAAAGAAAAATCAATACCCGCGCCCCCATGGATTTATGACCTGGGAGAGAAGGTAAATATACCAAAACCATCAATTCCTACTGTCGGTTTTGTGGGAAATGTTGAATATCCATCCCGACTAAACTCGCTGATATTACGTTATATCAAATTTTCTGATTCTATGGTTAACTGGATGGCATGCAACCTTTTTGTTAATCGTAATTTGAATTTGGGTCTGCGAAGGTTGATTGCACGATTAGTTAGAAAAAAAATAATTAATGAAGTGCGAAAAGCGAAAAATCTACAAACATCTTTGATAGAAAGAAAGGGAGATTTTTTTAGTCTTCCATTAGAAGAAAGAAACCGCCAAAGAGCCGAGTATATCCAAAATATCGAGAAGAATGCTTATATCTTGGCGATGAGGGGAGACGATAATGGCTGTTACCATCTCGGGGAGGTGATGTCAGCAGGGAGAATTCCGGTTTTCATTGATACCAATAAATCGTTACCGGAGTTGAGAGGCATGAAATGGGAAGATTTTTGCGTTATCGTTCCTTTTTCGGAAGTGCATCGGATTGGAGATTATATCCAAGCTTTTCACGATAAACTTTCGGATGACGATTTTGCTGAGGTTTGCCGCAAATCTCGCGCTGCTTTTGATCAGCTACTCCCTCACAATTTTGTGGGCAGCATTTTGGAAATAATTGCCAAAACTACCAACTAATGAGGTAGAAAAAAGGCTAGAGAATGGCGGCTAAGAATATAGGAGTTAATTTAAATCTCGGAGAAAAATACAGCAGTTATTAATCATTTGTCCGATTTCTCTCCGGTCTAAGTGTTAGAGTTTCCGAGTTATTTGTATTAGCGGTAGTTGATTAGAAGAAAAAGCGCTCGCTTTTTTATTAATAGAAAATCACGACTGCAACCACTTCATCAACTTATTCGTCGCAGTACCAAGAGACTCTCCGACTTGTTTCTTCAACCGCCAGCGCCCAAAGGCTTTTTCGTAATCTTCCCCTTCAGTTTGATAAACATTCCAAGCATTCAGCGACAATCCTAAGCCCCAGGTTAGTAAAATGAAAAGCGACCAAGAAAGCTCGTGCGCTCCTGCTAAATTAAACAAAACTAAGAAACTATTGATAATGCCGTACTTTGTTACATTTTTCTGCAATTTAGCGCGACGGTAAGAGTTAAAAACCTGTTTTTCTTGAAATTCTCCTCTAGTTGCTAACCATTGCTGTTCCGCCGCCACAATATCCTGTTCCGAAATGCCCAATTCCGCTGCAATCTCGAAAAGCTGCACTCTGGATAATTCCCCTTCATCCTGTCGCCGCGCGATCGCAAGCTGTAAAATACCCTGAGCATCCTCTGAACCGTAAATGTGATTTATTTGACTTTCATTTGTCGCCATAACAAGTTTCCTATAATTCCTGACATCCTTTCTATGATAGATATAGGCGCACGTAAACAGCAGGTAGTGACGTTGGCGGATTTCAACACCCGGACATTGGAGTGAGCGAGACTCCTCACTATGGTAGTGGAAATCGAAGAACCGATATATTACCTCAAATTGCAACTAATTAAATTCCCGAACATTGACTAAGTTTGCTATCTCGTTTCAACATAAATTGATAAAATATCCCAAACAAAATCACCGCAATCATTCCCACGACTAAAGAACCTTCACCCTCATGCCAATATTTAAACAAATCTAGGCGATTAGATGCAACTAACAAAGCCATTCCCGCCACTCGAAAAACATTAATAATAAAACCAAAAATGACAGCGACACCTATTACCAAAGCCTTATTTTGTTTAGTAGGAAACATCACCAAACAAACTACAGCTAAACCTAATAAGTAATTCATTGCCTCTATACCAGAACAACCCCCATTTACCAACACCCTTCCTGTCGGTAAAGCAACATAATTACCGTCACGTGTTACATCAAAACCGATATACCACAAAGAATAATAAGCAAATTTAGCAGTAAGCGAGGTAATAAAATCCACTAAAGGTAACGTAATGACACTGGGGATGCCATGAAAAAATAGTATTACCAATTCACGCCAATATAGTTTTAAGTTGCGAAAACCTACCGCAAGTAGGCTCAAACCTAAACCAGACAAAAAAGGTGCAAGTCTTAAAAAAGGAGCGAATTTACTTGAAACCACAGCACTTTGAAATAAAATAAAAGCTATTAATAGCGTTCCTGCTACTCTCGACAATAGGTCACTTTTTATCTCACTCTGTTTGAGAATATCCTGGTTGTCCCAAAGCAGGGAACCCACAGCGAACCAAAAAACTATACTCATCCAAAAATGAGCAATATCGTCCAGTTTCCACAGGAGTGTCATATTCACACTTACTAAAGCTGTGGCGATAATGATGAGCCAAAAAAGTTTTCTCTTGAACATGGTAGATATTAGTTATTAGTTGATTGATGAGAGCCATACTTGGGACAATTTTTGATTGTCAACCGTAGAATAAGGGTTTCCAGTCGATTCGGCAATCGAAGTACCAACGAAAAATGGATGGTTTCAGACTCCGAACTAAAAACAGTCCAGACTCTTGTTAGATCATATCATAAAAATAGTAGGGGAGGTGGACAACTTAGTAGCTTGAACTCCTCCTATGGAAAAGACTCGGATGATTTTAATGGCCGTAAATCTTTGAGATTATGTTAGTAGGCACTCTGGAATTTGATGGATGGTGAAACTCAGATGCAACTGAAATCTTGCACCATTATCAATAACACTTCTATGGGCGGGATCTCCTGCCCAACCCCTACTCCCCACAATAAAATGCAGTTGTTGTGGAACAGGGCGGAAAGCATGTTAAGCGAGAATGGTGCAACAGATGAGATGCAACGCATAGCTCAGCATTAGGACACCTAGTAAAAAGACTGCTACTCGAAATGATTGGTTGGGTGTCTAGCACTTGCTTACTCAGCCGCTGTAAGCAAAGACTAAAAAGGGAGTGAATCAACAATAATTAAAAATAAGTAGCCTCAATGAGGCTGGCATTTCTTGAGAGTAGACACAATTGGCACCGCGCCTGGTGTGACACTGAGGTTCGAGTAAATACGGCTGAGCGAGTTAGAGTTCGAGCAATGATCAATGGTGATTATCTCCTTTTAAAGAATCTCAGTGTCTTTAGATCGGAAATTATTAAGAAACAGCCTTACGGTAGTTCTTAAATACGCTGTCTAGGGGCGACTTGACGTTGAATACAACTACTCTGCGGTGCTGTAATTACGCCACCCATCTAGCGATGATTGGCCCTTGAACTGTGCCGCATCAATTCGGCTCAGTCCGTTGCGGAGATTGCTCGCCCTCTAAGAGATTTCAATGCCTAGTTGATACACTGGATTACCAGGACTCAATTATAGATCTTAATAACAGCCGTAGCGCTACAAATGTGTTTGAGATCGGCTTCCAAGTCCGGGTTTTTCACGGTGGCGCGCTATTAGATAATAAGAAACCTGGTTTCTTGGTGAAACCAGGTTTTTAGGTCTAACATAAAATAATCAGTTTGGCATCAAGCCAGGAGCAAAAAGCAGTGAAAATGATAGCCTATTCAGCTTTTTGAGCCTGAGCGCGTTGCTTTTTGAACATAGCACCAAAACCAACAGCGGCTCCAGCAGCAAGCATTGTTAAGGGTTCAGGAGTAGCTTCAGTGTTGCTAGTGCTGATGGTGCTGATGTAAGAATCGCTTTTACCACCTGGTAAGGCTTGAACGTGCAAACCTAATTTTAAGGCACCGGTATTCAAAGCGGAAACTACGTTAGCATAATTTCCAGTAAAGCTCACTCCGAAAGTTTCGGTACCTTGGACACCCCATTTATTAGCAGCACCAGTATCCCTTGTGAAGGCATAGTCTGTGGTGAAACCATTACCACCTTGAGGCAACTGATCGTTACCAGCACCACCACTAAAAGCTACGGTACCAATGTTACCAACGTTAGCCACGGCATTAGACAGATAGCCATTATCATCAAAGAGAACTTTACTGATAAACATATCAGAGGCAGCAGTATTTCCCGAGTTGGAGATGTTAAAAAGAACTGATGCACCTTGGTCAATTACGTCAAATGTAAAGGTGTTTTGATAGGCATCTCCCGGCGTATCGCCACCAACGATATTACCAAAGCTGAAGGCCGAGGCAGGTGCTGCGGATACTGCACTAAGAGTGGCGACACCGGCAACAGCTAAAATATATTTGACTAAGTTTAATTGGAATTTCATGGTTGACACCGTTATTTGTAAGTTGACTGGAAGTAGGTTTTTTCCCTTCACATATTCAATATAAACGGAAGCACAAGTTAATGCAACTAGGTTTGATAAAGATTCGATGAAGATTGAGAATACGCTGATGGGATTTAGCCTAAATGCCTAAAGTGATGACTTCTAGCTAGCTATTTCCTATGGCTTACATCAAAAAATATGGGTGCTGCCATCCGGATTTTAGTCGTGACTTTTCTCTCTTTTAAAAAGCTATAACTTAGATTCCTAAACAGGGGTGCGACACAGCATAATTACTGATAAAACTATTTTAAAGCTCTAAATTATGCCTTTAAAATTTTTGTTATCCGTTAATGTACGGTATCAAAGTTTAAGTGAGAGCTTGATTACTGGGTAAAAATAGGTAAAAACCGATGGTGACAGTTGAAGCTGCCGAATGTGGCTATAACTCAGGACAAAATCTGGGCTCATATTCCGTGCGTCGATTCTCGCTTTCGGATTCAGCAACAAGCGCCATTTAGACTTATATGTTGCACTATTACCAAGAACCTGCTCTGGGGCCCGTTTCACAAAGAATGAGTTTTCTTGGGGGGAGTAGGGGTTGGGCAGGAGATCCCGCCCAAAACAGGCTTATTGATTATGGTGCAACATTTCAGTTTAGAGAGGAATGGTTTCGGTGGTCGTTATTATCTGTGACGCCGGAAATTTAACCGACTAAAGGGAAGACTCGACTTTCTGGGACATAGTTTTCGGAACACGGTCAGGGCTGTTTCATTCTCAGGAAAACCAGCCTTTTGTACGGGTCGTGCCAAGAATGCCGACCCGACCCATCCAGAATTTGTTAGGCATTTGGTGGGATTGGGGCAGCCACGGGGGGCTGCCCCAACAAGAGAATGAAACAGCCCTGCGTCTACCGTAGAAGTCGCGCTGCTGGTTATCTAAAAATGTTGAGACTAATAATTCTATTTCTGGGTCTGCTTTCGCTAAAAATTGGTTAATATTATTTTTCCGAAAAAGCTCGATTCCAAGATTTAACGGGTGATAAGCAAGTAGAAAGAGTTTACGCAGTAAGGGTTTGAGTAGCTTGTTATCAAAAAAATGTGTGCGTGCGACGATCGCTAATTTTGAGGCTTTCTACAGGGTCGAATGAGGATCGTTCGTGTTCGCTACCATCAAAATAGTCAATAAACTTGTGATAATTACTACTCTCTAGAGGGAGGTTCAAGAGCCTAAACCCTCTAAATATCAAGGTTTTAGCGGGTTTCTCACTCCGTCAATTCCCAGATTCAGTTTGGCACTGTTTGGGGACAGCAGGAGGAACCGTCGCAGTCAGCAAAAATTTTCCCAGCCGTTGATCGAAGGTTCTCCGAGACGATCGACTCATTTGACATCTAAATTATCAGCGATCGTATGAAAACAGGATGATCAGCAACAACTCAGCTAAAACATCTCGCGCTAAACTGCTAGAGAACTGATATCATGTCCGATCGATTAACCATAATATCCCCGTCGGGGCGGGTTTTTGAGATTGTCAATTGATAATGCCGTACTTTGTTACTTTTTTCGGCAATTTGCGACGACGGTAAGAGTTAAAAACGTGTTTTTCTGGAAATTCTCCTCTAGTTGCTAACCATTGCTGTGCCGCCGCCACAATATCCTGTTCGGAAATGCCCAATTCCGCTGCTATCTCGAAAAGGTGCACTCTGGATAATTCCCCTTCATCCTGTCAGCGTGCGATCGCAAGCTGTAAAATACCTTGAGCATCCTCTCAACCGTAAACTAAACTTATTTGAGTTTCAGGAGTTGCCATAACGAGTTTCCGATAATTTCCGAAATTCTTTCTCTCACCGCAGTTAAACCGCAGGTAGGAATAGGTGGCGGATTTCAACACCCTTTCAAGAACAGGCAAGATGCCTGTTCCACAATAAGTAGACTCTTTTGTGGAACAGGCATCTTGCCTGTTCCCGATAAAGGTACAAAATACCCATAACTAACCCAAAGTATACATCCAGCCATCCCTGGCGCAAATCCTCACAATTCCGTCCCAAACTACAGGCGTCGCCTCAAATGACAAACCAGGCTTAAATCTCCCCGATTCTATTACTTTCAAACGGTAAAACTCCCCTTTAGCATTTTTCAAAGCATTCTGATCCCCCGACTTCGCTCGTTCCCAATTCAAATTGAACAAATAAACACCGTTGTATCCCGCACTGATCAGTTTATTGCCATCGGTAAAAATCGGAGTCGAAATTGAAGAACCAATCGCTTTTTTAAATACTATTACCGGAGTATCGTAAGACTGGTTTCGCCAAGGCACAGAACTTTTTTTACCTGTAATCATATCTTGGGAACCGATGTACAAATTGCCATCGATCGCATTTGTGGCAAACAGCGCCGGAAACTCCCCTGAATTGTACTCGTCATTCAACGCCACCGAGCCAATTATCCCGCCTTCCCAGCTAGACAGTCGGCGATTTCCCGTCGGCAAAAACCATTCAACACTGGCATTCGGTTCCTTGTTGGGATTCAGCTTCAGCACTCCACCGTTGCCCTGAATGTATTGTTTTTCAATGGCACAAAACAGTTTTCCTGATTTAGAAATTACAGCACTTCCATCCAAATCTGAACCAGTATAAAAATCCCAAACTATTTTTTTAGTTGCAATGCTAATACCGTAAATATGACCGGAACCAGCAGCTATAAAAATTCTATCTTTTAGCCTCGATGGCGATGATTCCGCTACCAAGTTACCGCCGTGTTTGCTGATATCTGCTGCTGCATAAAGCTGTACTTCCGACAATATATTTGGCTGCTTGATGCCTTGTTTGATTTTTGCCTGGCTTGTGGAACTATCGAGAAAATAGCCGATCGCATTTTCCCCAGCATTGAACAAAACGCCACCGCCGATGTCCAAAGCGCTGCTGTCATTATCTCGGCTGTAGCTGGGCGTTTTCCTGATGTCCAATTTCCAAAGTTCCTTGCCAGTTCTAAAAGATATTGCCCTAAAACTCGGCACGACACTTTTGCCACCACCGCCACTACGGCTGCCTTGCAAAATCACAATTCTGTTTTCGGCGCTCGCTTTTTCATCGATATAAATCGTTGATGAACCTTTGATTATATCATCAAATTTATAGCGCCAAACTTCTTTATTAGTAGCAATATCTATTTTTCGCAAATTGTGGTCATAAGCACCTATAATTAAATAAGTTTTTCCCCCGTCTCTGGTAATAGTCGGCTGTCCTGTCCAACCGGCACCGCTCCAAACTACAGACCGCCTTCCCAGAAAAGTCCGGCCGCTTCCTAGTTGAAATTTGTCGATTAACTTCAAGCTTTTCGGAACACCTCTGCCGTAGAACCGACGCTTGTCATTACCTAAAAATGTTGGGACTAATAATTCTATTTCTGGGTCTGCTTTTGCCAGAGAATTGTTAAGATTAGTTTCTAATAAAACTTGCTCCGACGATGATGCAGTTTGGTACAGTTTGAGAACAGCAGGAGGAACAGCAGCACTCAGCAAAAATTGTCCTAGCTGTTGATTGAAGGTTCTCCGAGATGATAAGCTCATATTATATCGAGATACTCAGCCATAATATTAAAACATAATTATCAGGTACAACTCAACTAAAACATCTCGCGCTAAACTGCTAGAGAAATGACAAGCTTACCCAGCACGACTTAAAGTGGATTTGATTATGGTCAACCGTCTTGCTCAATCCCAAAGCCTTTACCTGCGGAAACACGCCGAAAATCCGATCGACTGGTGGCCTTGGTGCGACGAAGCTTTGGAAGCGGCCCGAAGCGAAAATAAACCGATTTTCCTGTCAATTGGCTACTCTAGCTGCCACTGGTGTACGGTGATGGAAGGGGAAGCATTTTCCGATGGCGCGATCGCCCAATACATGAATTCGCATTTTATACCGATAAAAGTCGATCGCGAAGAACGCCCGGATATCGACAGCATTTATATGCAAACCTTGCAAATGATGACTGGTCAAGGCGGTTGGCCGCTCAACGTTTTTCTCACTCCAGACGAGCGAGTTCCCTTCTACGGAGGCACTTATTTCCCCGTAGAACCGCGCTACGGACGGCCGGGATTTTTAGAAGTTTTGCAAGCAATTCGCCGCTTTTACGACACAGAAAAAGGCAAAGTAGAAGCCTTCAAAGCAGAGATTTTAGGCAACCTCCAACAGACGGCAGCGCTGTCAGGAGTAACCGCCGAATTAAATCGCGAAGTCTTCCAAAAAGGCTTAGAACTCAACACCGGAATTATTGCGGGCAGCAACCCCGGCCCCAGTTTTCCGATGATACCTTATGCTGAGCTAGCACTGCGGGGAACCAGATTTAATTTTGAATCAAAATACGACAGCAAACAAGTCTGCACTCAACGCGGATTAGACTTAGCATTGGGAGGCATTTACGACCACGTAGGAGGCGGATTTCACCGCTATACAGTTGATGCGACTTGGACTGTGCCCCACTTTGAAAAAATGCTCTACGACAACGGTCAAATTGTTGAGTATTTAGCAAATTTGTGGAGCGCGGGAATACAAGAACCCGCTTTTGAAACTGCGATCGCGGGGACAGTAGAATGGTTGAAGCGAGAAATGATTGCGCCAACAGGCTATTTTTATGCTGCACAGGATGCGGACAGCTTTACCACTTCTGAAGAAGTTGAACCGGAAGAAGGAGCATTTTATGTCTGGACTTATGCCGAACTAGAACAACTATTAACTGCTGAGGAATTGGCAGAAATTAAAGCACAGTTTACTGTTAGTCGCAGCGGCAATTTTGAAGGCAAGAATGTATTACAGCGCCGCCATCCAGGAAAACTGAGCGACACGGTAGAAGCGGCTTTGGCTAAACTCTTTCAAGTTCGCTACGGTGGCAATCCCGATACTGTAAAAACCTTTCCGCCAGCCCGCAACAATCAAGAAGCTAAAAACGACAGTTGGTCGGGTAGAATTCCCGCAGTTACTGACACGAAAATGATTGCTGCTTGGAATAGCTTAATGATTTCGGGTTTAGCCCGCGCTGCGGCTGTTTTTGGAAATTTGGAATATCTGGAATTAGCTGTGACAACAGCTAATTTTATTTTAGATAATCAGTGGACGGATGGGCGGTTTCAGCGGTTGAATTATGACGGACAATCTGCTGTAACCGCGCAGTCGGAAGATTATGCTTTGTTTGTGAAAGCTTTGTTGGATTTGCATCAAGCGAGTTTGACTTTAGGCAACGGGGAAGAGGCAAAACAGTTGCCGAATTCTCAGTTTTGGTTGGAGAAAGCTGTGCAGGTGCAAGAAGAGTTTGATGAGTTTTTGTGGAGTGTGGAATTGGGAGGATATTACAATACTGCTAAGGATGCTAGCGGAGATTTGTTGGTGCGGGAACGTAGCTATATAGACAATGCAACTCCGGCGGCGAATGGAATTGCGATCGCCTCTTTGGTTCGTCTCGCACTGCTGGGGCAGAATTTGGAATATCTCGATCGCGCGGAGCAAGGTTTGCAAGCTTTCAGCAGTATTGTACAAGATTCTCCGCAAGCTTGTCCTAGTTTGCTTTCTGCTCTCGATTGGTATCAGCATTCTACCCTAATTCGCACGACTCCCGATCAAATTTCTGGCTTGATTTCCCAGTATTATCCGACTGCTGTCTGTCAGATTGAGGCTGATTTGCCTGAAGGTATTGTCGGGTTAGTTTGCGAATGTTTAACTTGCAAGGAACCTGCGAAAAGTCAAGAGCGACTCTTGGAGGAAATTGTGCAAAGTCAAACGCGAGTTTAGCACCAATACTGTCTATATTATTGAACCGCGAAGACGCCAAGAACGCGAAGGAAGAAGGAGGAAGCTGGAGGAAGAAGTAGATTATCTTCTAGCGGGAAGGAAGTACATCTTCAATCGGCTCCTCAATCTTCTAAAATCTCAACTAAGTTTTCCATTGTCACGTCGCTTGGACTTAGCTTTACTGGTTAGACGGTGCTTGACGACGGTAGCGATAGTTAGATGTCAAAAAATGCAAATACTTTCCGGCGGCACGGCAACTCGAACGCTGTCGCCGACTTGGTGTCGCTGCAAGTCATCTCTGTGCAAGTTTTGTCGGCGAAGGGCGATCGAACTTTTAGCAGTCAACCGCACCGTATAGCGCGTGTCAGTGCCAATATAAATAGCCTCTTCTACTATTCCCGGCCAGGTATTTTCAGCGTCATAATTAGCCGGGTAAATAGCAGCTTTTTCTGGCCGCAACACCAGGGTGACAACTTTCCCAGCGGGCATATCTTCGGCTGTCGCAACTAACACGGGCAACTGCTGGTCAACCAACACGATTATTTGACCGTTTTGCTTTTCTACAACTTGCCCGCTTAAAAAATTGCTATCGCCAATAAAATCAGCAACAAACCGCGTTTTAGGATATTCATAAATATCAACAGGCGTCCCGACTTGTTGCAGTTTTCCTCCATCCATTACTGCAATTCTGTCAGACATAGTTAGCGCTTCTTCTTGATCGTGAGTCACATAAATAAACGTAATTCCCAATTTACGCTGCATTTTTTTTAATTCTAATTGCATCTCTTTACGCAATTTTAAATCCAGCGCTCCTAGGGGTTCATCCAACAGCAAAACAGACGGCTGTTTGACTAATGCTCTTGCTAGCGCTACTCGCTGCTGCTGTCCCCCTGAGAGTTGGCGGGGATAGCGTTTTCCTACCTCGGTTAACTGTACTAATGCTAAGGCTTCAGCAACGCGATCGCGAATTGTTTTCTGAGGCCAATTCTCCATTTCCAACCCAAAAGCGGCATTTTGTGCTACTGTCATGTGCGGAAATAAAGCATAATTTTGAAATACCGTATTTACTGGGCGGTGAAACGGTGGGCGATTTTGCATCGGTTGGCCGTGAATGTAAATTTCGCCCGCTGTGGGAGTTTCAAAACCCGCGATCATTCGCAAGGTTGTAGTTTTGCCGCAGCCGGAAGGGCCGAGTAAAGAAAAGAATTCTCGATCGTAAATTTGCAGGTTGATGTTATCTACAGCTAAAAAATCTTGACTGCGGACACTTTTAAATACTTTGGAAACTTCTAAAACTTCGACAGCGTGCATTGTGTTAGTATGTCTGAGTGATAAAAATCTGAGTTCGAGTTCGGTTAAACTGATATCTTGCACCATTCTCAATTACTGGTTTAGGAACGGGCAAGATGCCCGTTCCACAAGAAATTTATTCTTTGTGGAACAGGCATCTTGCCTGTTTTTGAGAATGGTGCAACTCCAAAACAAGCTAAAAAATTAAGTAAACCAGCCCCGGCAGAAACCTGTTTTATATCTACTTTCCAGCCCCTGCTTTAACTTCCGTCCAAGCTCGATCGTACAATGCAGTTGCTTTGCCGACATCCTGCAATAATTTCATTTTGTCAAACACCTCAGCCGGGGGGTAAATTTGAGGGTTTTTCAAATCGTTCGGGTCGATTAAACCTTGATCGATTGCTGCTTTGTTGGGCAAGCCATAGTGGGTAAAATTAGACACTTTAGCGCCTACTTCTGGCTGCAAAATAAAGTTAATAAATTTCTCCGCTAACTCTTTATGGGGCGCACCTTTGGGAATTGCCATGTTGTCTAAAAAGATAATTGTTCCTTCTTTGGGAATAGCGTAGCGGAGATTAGGATTTTCTTTCATAACTTGGAAAACATCGCCGCTCCATTCCATTGTCAGACTTACTTCTCCTTGATCGAGCAGATTTTGACCAGTATCCGGGACAAAAGCGGCAATGATATTGTTACTTTTAATCAGCAAATCGCGGGCTTTGTTAATTTCTTCGGGGTTGGTTGTATTTGGGTCAAATCCTAAATACATTAAAACTCCTGCAAATGTGTATCTGGCATCGTCTTGCCACGCCACTTTTCCGGTATATTTCGGGTCGAACATCGCCGCCCAACTGTTGATATCCCCCTTGGTGGTTTTCACGTTGTAGCCAATTCCCATCGTTCCCCACTGGTAGGGCAGGGAATATTTATTCCCTGGGTCAAAAGCTTGATTGATAAACTTAGGTTCTAGGTTTTTTTGGTTGGGAATATTGTTTAAATTCAGCGGCTCAATTATATTTTCTGCGATCATGATTTTCACCATGTAATCGGCGGGAAATATTAAGTCGTAACCGGGGTTTCCCTGTTTTAGTTTGGCATAGAGTGCGTCGCTGCTCTCGAAAGTGTCGTATTGAATTTTAACATTATTTTCTTTCTCGAATTGGGCGATCGCTTCTGGGGCGATATAACTTGCATAATTGTAAATGCTGAGGACTTGCTGCTGGTTGCCACCTGTGGGGCTACAGCCGAAAGCCACCGTTGCACTCATCACAAACAAAAGTAGGAAAGTCAGCAGGCGTTTCATAGGTTGTGTTAGTTGCAGATGACAATAATTATGACACAGAAAGCAATTCTTTTAACTTTTCTGAACTTTTAAAGATGATAAAACAAGCAATAAGGAAGCCAACAACATCAAAGTTGAAATGGCATTAATCGCTGGCGTTACTGCAAATTTTATCATGCCGTAAACAAATAGTGGCAGGGTCACTGAACCGACGCCTGTGGTAAAGAATGTCACGACAAAATCGTCCAGCGACAGAGTAAAAGCCAGCAGTGCCGCGCTGAAAATAGCGGGCCAAATTAGAGGGAGAGTGATGCGCCAAAAAGTCCGCCATTCGTTAGCGCCTAAGTCAAAAGCTGCTTGTTCTAATTGAGGATCTAGTTCCGCCAAACGCGCCCTGACAGTAATAGTCACAAAGGAAATATTAAAGACAACATGACCGATAATTACGGTAGGTAAGCCGAGATTGAGGCGAATTCCCGTGAAATTTTCTACGATCCGAAATACTAGGGTAAAGAAAACTAGCAGCGAAATGCCGATCGTAATTTCGGGCATGATAATCGGCAAAAACAGTAAAGCTTCTACTGCTTTGCGCCCGGGGAAATGAAAGCGTTCCAGCGCTAGGGCGATCATTGTACCAAAAACGGTCGCCAGCAAAGTCGAAATAGCTGCAATTAGCAAGCTGTTGTTGAGTGATGTCAAGATTCCGGCGCTGCTACTCGTAGCAATCGTCGTGCCTGCATTGCTAAACAAACTGCGGTACCAGTCAAGGGTAAAGCCACGCCAAACGGCATTGAATCTGGAGGCGTTAAAGGAGTAAATAATTAAGATGAGAATTGGCAAGTAAAGAAAGGCAAATGCTAGTGCAGCTTGTACCCAAAGCCACTTTTTGCCCATCGCACGCACGAGTAAATCTAGTTTTATTTTAGTCATTAGTTAGTAGTCAGTAGTCATTAGTCAGGAGTCAGTAGTCATTAGTCATTAATCATTAGCGCATCTTAACCTAAACGCAGGGTGCAACGATCGTGTATACCTTACCTTATTGAGTTTCGTCAGACACGCGGAAGTAAATTAACACAGGAATCAATATGATTACCGTCAACAGCATAGAAAGCGCCGACCCAAAAGGCCAATCGCGGGCTTTCATAAACTGATTTTGAATCAAATTCCCCACCATAACTGTTTTAGAACCCCCCAATATATCCGGTGTGATGAAAGCGCCCACTGCGGGAACAAAAACTAAAATAGAGCCGGCAACAATGCCGCGACTTGTTAAGGGTAAAAATACGCGCCAAAAAGTGCGGATGTCATTTGCCCCTAAATCGTGAGCGGCTTCTACCAATGAAAAATTGAAGCGTTCTATGCTAGAATATAAAGGCAGAACCATGAAAGGTAAATAGCCGTAAATAAGACCTATCGCCACAGCGAAAGGCGTAAAAAGCAAGTTTAACGGTTCGCTAATAATTTGCAGGCTTTGCAGGGCTGTGTTAACTACTCCTTCGCTACGTAGGAGTATGATCCAGGCGTAGGTTCTAACTAAAAAATTAGTCCAAAATGGAATAATTACCAGCAAAAGCAAAGCATTTCGCCAGCGGGGAGAACGGGTGGCGATGAAAAATGCCAGGGGATAGCCCACTAACAAGCAAGCGGCTGTTGTCAGAAAAGCCAGCCAGAGCGATCGCCCAATGACTCCTAAGAAAAGTCCGCTGAACAAACGCTGGTAGTTGCTGAGAGTAAATATCCAAGTAACACCGCCGTAAGTACCGCGTTCTAAGAAACTGTACAACAGTACAATTAGCACGGGCAAAATGAAGAAAACCATCAGCCATGCGGTAGCGGGAAATAAGAGCAGCAACAGGTTAGTCTGCTGGCGGTTTTTGACACTCATTATTCACTCAAGCGAAATTTAACACATAATTCAACACATTTTATATCAAATCCGCATTTTATGAATTATGTCATCATTAATAAATTATCAAGAGGTACGCAATGTCAGCAGAATCGTCAGCCCCAAAAATAGTCGTCGTCGGTGCAGGATGGGCCGGTTTAGGCGCTACCTATCACCTAGCTCAGCAAGGCTATGACGTAACTTTGTTAGAAGCAGGCCCTTATCCGGGTGGCTTAGTTGCAGGGTGGAAAACCGCCGGCGGGCGTTCCGTAGAAGCTGGGATTCATGGCTTCTGGTATCCCTACCAAAATATCTTTTCCTTGGTCAAGGAATTAGGACTCGCTCCCTTCACATCTTGGACTCGTTCTTGTCAGTATTCACCGGCCGGATTAGAAGTAGAATCGCCGATTTTTCAGGAGGAACCGCTCCTTCCTACACCGTTAGGAACATTTCTTTATACCAGATTTAAAAGGCTGCCATTAGTCGATCGGCTTTCAGCCCTGCCCTTACTCTACGCCGTCCTAGATTTCGACAATTCCGACGAAGCTTGGCGCAGGTACGATCGCGTCACAGCCCGCGAACTATTCAAACAGTTTGGCGTTTCTGCAAGACTGTACCGCGATGCTTTTGAACCGATGTTATTGGTAGGTTTATTTGCACCAGGAGAACAATGTTCTGCCGCCGCAGCTTTGGGAATGCTTTATTATTTCATCTTAGCACATCAACCGGATTTTGATGTAGTTTGGTGTCGCGGAACTGTGGGAGAAAAAATCTTTCGCCCCTGGGTCGATATCCTGGAAAAACTCGGTGCAAAAGTTTTGACAAAGCAGCGAGTTACTGATTTAATAGTTGCCAGCAACAACCAAGCCACAGGCGTTGTTTGCGGCGAAGAAACCTTCGATGCAGATGCAGTTATTTTTGCAGTTGGCGTCACGGGAATGCAAAAAATTATCAGCAGCAGCCCAGCTTTGCAAAGTCGCCAAGAGTTTCGGGACGCGATGAATTTGGGTGCCGTTGACGTGTTAGCTGTTCGCCTGTGGTTTGACCGAAAAATTGACATTCCGCTGCCTTCTAATGCCTGTTTTGGGTTTAGTTCGACTACAGGTTGGACGTTTTTTGATTTGAATGCTTTGCACGACGAATTTCGAGACGAACCGGGAACAGTTGTCGAAGCTGACTTTTATCACGCAAATCAATTAATTCCCCTGAAAGATGAGGAAATTGTTTCCTTAGTTCAGCGGGATTTAGCGACTTGCATTCCGGCTTTTCGGGAGGCAAAAGTAATTGACAGCAGCGCGATTCGGCTGTCGCGGGCGGTGACGCATTTTGCCCCTGGCAGCTATCAGTATTTGTTGCCTGCGGTAACAAGTTATGATAATGTATTCATGAGTGGCGATTGGGTTGTGACCCGTCACGGTTCTTGGTCGCAGGAAAAGGCTTATGTTACTGGTTTGGAGGCGGCAAATTTGGTAATTTCGCGTTGCGGACTTGGGAACAAAGCGACAATTATTCCGGTGGAAGCTGACGAACCGCACATTCAAATCGGGAGAAGGATTAATCAGTTTACTCGCAGTTTGACTAAAACATTCATTCCCGATTTTTGGCTGCCATAATTTTTAGTCATTGGTCATTGGTCATTAGTTAATAGTTAGCGGTAAGGTGCGCCCTACTACTGCTTTCTGTAATAGTATGTCATAGCTCACCATATGGGCTAATGACTACTGACTACTGACTAATGACTATCGCCAATAAGGCCGACCTTTCCAAAAAACTCCCACCGTAACTCCGATTAGTGCAGCTTCCGATACACTTGCTAATAATGGAGGTATGGGTAAGAATGACTTTAACACCAAACCCAAGAATACGCACAAAACTAAAACCCACAAACTACTTCGGTTGAGCAAAAATTGTTGTTGCCAATACTCTAAAAAGTACACTGCTAAAGCTCCCATTCCCACTGCAGCAGCAAAAGGTATCAATATCTCGAGGGAGGAACCGTAGATAAGCGTCACGACGTTGCGGATTGCTCGCGATTGCGTGAAACCCCAGGCTAAAAATAGCTCCACTCCAATCACGATGCAGTTGACGAGGGCGGCAATTTGCAGCATTTCTCGCCAAGGTAAAAGTTTTAAGCGCCGCAGAAAATTACTCACGATCGGCAGATTAGGTAGGTTGCTTTGATTTTATAACAGTTTTGCCCTGGCGATCGACCTTTGAGGCCAGTTTGTAAAGTAAAATAAACATATAGGGCAGTCTCTTGACAAATTAACCCAGAGCATCTGCCTGCTAGTTGTTGGAACCGTGAAAGGAAAAAAGTTATGGTGGAGAACACTGTCGATTGTGCTGTGGCTTGCGTCAATGGCTGCGTTCTGGGCGACAAGTGCCCGAAGCGGGAATACGCAGAAGCAACGTCTAACTTTATTGAAAATACTTCTCTGGATAAAATGCTAGAAATAGCAGAGGAAGCGGTGAGAAGGAAACGGACGGAACCCCCCAAATGGGTAATCCCTGATTTTCCCGAATAGCATTAGCCTCCGAATTAAAAAGCGATCGCCCTTTTGAAAATGGCGATCGCTTTTTGTATTCCCTATGAAATAGCTGCTCCGACTCAATATATTTCCTGGGATAGAAGCTAAAAGCTTAAATAGTAATTATAATATGAATTAATTATAGCCATAGGGAATTACTAAAAACAATTCAATTAAAGCCAAATTCGGACATTTTTAATTTAATTGAGTTCAAAAACAAACAGGAGCAAGTATCGTGGCCCAGCAAAAGAAAAGCAACACAAAAACAACAACAGAACGCGATAATTTGGGCGATTTGCCTCAAGAAATTACCGAATCTTACGGTACTGGCGTCATCGATCAACCGGGATTGACCCAAGACGACATAACAACCCTGCAGGACAGCAGTTCGGAATATTCTTCCACCAGTTCCCAAATCGGCGGCGAGGATGGCGATCCTGCTGCGGAACAAGAAAGTGCCACTGGCGAGCAATCGGTGGGCGGAACCGCGCCTACTCCCGACCTGGATATGGTTGACGAACTCGGAGCTTCTGCAGGCATAGAGATGGCCGATGGCGCTATTTTGAACACAACAAATATGCTTGAACATCGAGATGAAAGTCGCTGGGAATTAGACCCTAGTTCTGCGGAAGATTATCAGGAACGACCGGATTTGTAAGTCTATTTTTTACAAAAAAAATAGGTAGTATAATAGGAGCGGGTTCACCAGTATCCATACTTTATGTGCCAAGTATTTGTAAATCCGCCCCTCCTCACTTTTGCTCTCGCAGCACATATCCAACTCCCCGGACAGTAGGCAGCAGGCGTTTGGAGTTACTTGCTTCTAATTTAATCCGTAACGCACGAATATACACTTCAATAATGTTTGACTCGCCCATAAAATCGTCACCCCAGACTTTTTCTAAGATTCGATCGCGACTAATAACTTGACGGGGATTTCGCAGCATAAAATCTAGCAAATCAAACTCTTGGGCCGTGAGTTCAATTAGTTGATTGCCTCGATAAACTTCACGGGTTAAACCGTTCAACATTAGGTCTTCAAATGGTAAATTATCTGGGTCATCAGCTTGAGTTCGGCGCAGACAGGCTTTCACTCTCGCTAGGAGTTTTTCCATACTGAAAGGCTGAGTAACATATAACCTCAAAGTGATGCAGGCAATTAGTCCCTAACCGCCACTGACATTACCGCCAGCACTTTTCATTTCCCTGAGAACAAGGTAATTGTAATTGCTCCATTGCGTAATTGAGAAAGCTGTACCTCACCCAATAGACAACTGCTATAGCAATCCTTGCAGGAGTCGTAAATTTTTTACCCCACCCCCACCCTCCCCTTATCAAGGGGAGGGAGTAAGAAATTCACCAATGATGCGAGGATTGCTATATATCTTCTGATTTATCAACATTTCCGGTGAGTTAGCTTTCATAAAGCGTGTTTGTAGTCAGGACTTCAATCCTCTCTATGGGGGTGAATAATCACTATTAGTCCTGACTACAAACTTACTGTGCTTAGATCACCGGGTATGATATTATGTATCGCAAAAACCTGGTTGATGAAGCCAACCCTCCTCAAGAACAAGGTAATCTATGGAATTTAAAGATTTTCTGGCTTTGCTGCATCCTATTTTAGCTGTAGCGATTGTTTTTCCTATGCTTGGTGTTGTTCTCAATATGGCGTGGCAAACTATGCAGCGTCGCAAGCAAATTGCGATCGACACCAAGAGCAAAATTCCACCTGTAGTCGGTCCAGAACACGTCAAAGCAGGTCGAATTCTGTCAGGTTCTGTAGTAGGAGTGACCTTGTTGGGTCTAGCCTACCCGATTTTTGAGCATATTTTGAGCAAGGATGTTTGGAGCAAAAACTCGTTTCAGGTCATGTTCATTGTGCTGATGTTTGTGGCAACTGTCGGCTCTTTGGTCATGCTATATCGAGCGACACCCGCTTTATGGCGCGGCATATTTGCGACGCTAACAGGTACTGGCTTGGTGATTCTTGGCACTCAAGATGGCGTTTATCGGCGAACCAATGAATGGTATTGGTCTCACTACTACATTGGCATCGCCGCTGCGCTAATTATGGTTTTTTCCCTTGCCATCATTGAAGACATTTACAAAGACCGCTCAAATCGCTGGCGCACTATCCATGTGATCTTGAACTCGATCGCCGTGCTGCTCTTTCTGGGACAGGGAATGACCGGAACCAGGGATTTATTAGAAATTCCTCTGAACTGGCAGAAACCCTATATTTATAGCTGTGATTTCGCCAATAAGACCTGCCCAAAGCCGTGAGCGATCGCATTACTTCGATATTCAAGTCTAAAATTAGTATAAATTAGAGCAATAAACCCGGTTTCTGAATGTAACAAAGTCCTGGTAATCACAGGAATGAGAACGAGAAACCGAGTTTATGAGGCCCGGATTGCGTCCCTCATAATCAGTCACCAATCTTAATCATTGCGAGCCAAACCCTGAAGACTAACTTGCAAAATCGACAAACCCAAAATTAGCAAAAACAAAACCAGCCCGATCGTACAAGCATAACCAATTTCCAAATCCTTAAAAGCCCGTTCGTAAAGATAATAAACAACAGTCTTAGAACTATTGCGAGGCCCACCCTGAGTCATAATATAAACTTCTTCAAAAACCTTAGTAGCAGAAATCGCCGAAATCACCGCTACCAAAACTAGATACGGCTTCATCAGCGGCACAGTAATATCCCAGTGCTTTCCCAAACCATCAGAACCATCAATAGCAGCCGCCTCATAAAGTTCTGCCGGAATAGCTTGCAGCCCTGCCAAATAAATCACCATGTAATAACCTAATCCTTTCCAGATAGTAACTGCCATAACGCTAAAGATTGCTAACTTCGGATTAGCCAACCAAGAAACAGGAGGTAAACCCAACAATTCCCCCAACTGATTGAGCAGCCCAGTCTCCGCAAACAGCCACTTCCAAGCAATCCCGGCGACAACCATTGAAATCACCGCCGGCGTGTAATATGCGGCTCGAAACCAGTTCATCCCCTTAAGTTTTTGGTTGCACAAAATCGCCATTCCCAACGGTAGAACAACCAATACAGGCACAACGCAGGTGAGATACAGCAGCGTATTCGTCAAAGTTTGCCAAAATGTGCGATCGCCCCACAACCTCTCAAAATTCTTTAAACCCACCCACTGCGGCATTTGAGTTAAATCATATTCGTAGTTGGTAAAACTCAAATAAAAAGCTTGCACCGCCGGCCACAAAACAGTCAAACTCAAAATAAATAAAGCAGGTAGCAAAAACAAATAAGGAGTCAGGTTGCGTCGGGAAAAAGTCACAGACATAAATTAATTATTAGTTATTAGTTATTAGTTATTGGTTATTACTGGTTCCCAGGCTGAGCCTGGGAACCAGTTATTTCTTAGTCTGCGGAGGCAGACTTCGTTTGTGTAGACGCGGTTTCAACCGCCGAGTAATAAGGGGGTAACAAACTAATCAGCCCCTACAAACAATTGTTATTTAACTCCAGAGAACAAAGCCTGCCAGTCTCCCGGAGAACTGCCATTTTCCCCCTCTTTCACCTCAAAAGTAACATTGCAAGCTTGCGGTTGTTCCAAGGCCTGCACACACAATTCTGCAATATCTTCCCGACTGACTTTGCCCCTAATATTGTCTCCTTGCTCAAATATTAAAGCTTTGCCTCCCGGTTCTTCAGTCAAAGCGCAAGGTCTGACAACAGTATAAGGTATGCCGCTCGATCGCACACAATCTTCGCCTTTCAACTTCCAAGTCAAAATCCCTCCCAACATATCATTCATTCTGACGGCAGGCGGTTCTTCTTCCAAGTTAATTCCAGGGCGGCCGGGGCGGGTAACTCCTGCCGAACTCACCATCACAAATCGCGGCCAAGTCTGTCCCCCATAAGCTTTAACAGATTCTAACTCCAGTTGAAAAATACCCGGTGTAAATTTCGGGTTGAGCGCGCCATCATATTCAAACTTGCTCAACATTAACTGAAAAGAAAAAATACTGCTGCCATCAAATTTAGAGCCATCCTTAACAGTTTCCGCGCGGAATACTGGAATTAACTCATCAAAAGGAACGGTGATAGTAATCCAGGTATTGTAAACAGTATCAAACGAATAGCAATAGCCAATTCCATCCCATTTAGCTTCGCTGCGAACAATCAATTTGTAGCGCTTGCCGTCCCCTTTGACGCGCAGGTGGAGGCCGCTAAATCCTGCGAGATTAAGCGGAGGATCGAAGTTGCGGGTACGCACCGAAGCAAAGCCGCCCGAGTTGGCAGTAGAAACATTGCCTGTGAATATAGCTGTATTGTCTGTAAGTACGATCGAACTTTCGCTAGTGCCGCCCATTACGATGTCGTCCAGGGCACCCCAAGTTTCTTTTAAATCTTGGCTGGGTTTTGTGAAGTCAAAAATTGTTTTGTCGCCTGCTTGAATTAGCTGGCGGCGAACAGCTTGGACTAAATTATTAAGGCCTTTGTATTCGACTATTTCGGGAACATCCACAACTTCCGGCATATAAAATTTGATGCCTTGATAGTATTTTTCCCTGGTTGGGGTGTCTCCTTCTACTGGTTGAACTTTGGTGCCGGTGCAGCAGATAACTGCTTCCACACCCTCGGTTACTAGCGGTGTTAGCGTCTCTGGCAGAGTGATATCTCCTTCGACTAATTCGACATTATTGCCTAGAATTTCTGTTGCTCTTTTGGCATCTCTGACGAGGGCTCGCACTCTATATCCCCGCTGTTGTAGCCGCTTGACAACTCGCTTCCCGACGCCGCCGGTGGCACCGGCTACCAGTATCAGTTTGGGTTGGTCTTTTTTAGTTTTGCTGCTGCTTCCAAAGAGTTGTTGCAGCCAGCTAATGCTGCCAATGAAGGGAATGACGCCGAAATAAGCCAAGGTTTTGAGAAACCGGCCGGCATCCCATTGGGCGGTAGTTTTTTCAGTCACAGTCGCTTCCTCTGAATTGGCTCAAATCTACTTAGCTGCTTTTGTATTCTAATCGAATTTTCGATTTTTGAATGGGGTCGATTCTCTACCTTCGCGATAGCTTCGCTAGCGCGGACTTTTTTTCACTTCACAATGGGTTTAGGATGAGTTTGGCTTAAGGGAATCTCAATAATCAACTCGGTTCCCTCTCCGGGGGCAGAAATGCAAGTCAATTTGCCACCGTGTTGTTCTACGGCAATTTCGTGGCTAATGGCCAAACCTATCCCCGCACCTTTGCCCACCTGTTTTGTGGTAAAAAACGGCTCAAAAATTTTCTGGCGAACTGTTTGTGTCATGCCCCAACCGTTGTCTTTGATCCGAACTGCTACGGCTTTTTCTCCCCGACAAATTTCAGTCACAATCCGAATTTGTCCGTACTTAACTGGCTCTTCTTTGTCCCCGCCGTGCGACGATAAATTATTGTTGACAAAAGCATCTTCGAGAGCATCAATTGCATTTGCCAGTACATTCATAAATACTTGGTTGATTTGGACTGCGTAACACTCAACCAAAGGCAAAGAACCATATTCTTTGATGAGATGAATTGCGGGGCGATCGGGCTTCGGTTTTAGTCGGTTGCTCAAAATCAGCAAAGCGCTGTCCAATCCGTCATGAAGGTCAACTGGTTTAATCTCGGCTTCGTCAATTCTCGAAAAGTTTCGCAGCGACTGAACTATCTCGCGGATGCGGTTAGCTCCTACTTTCATTGAACCCACCAACTTTGGTAAGTCTTCCACTATAAACTCTAATTCTACGGCTTCTATTTCTGCCTGAATTTCTGGCGAAGGCGACGGATAGTGCTGCTCGTAAAGCTGCAATAAATTGATGAGTTTTTGAGTGTATTCGTTGGCATAGCTAAGATTTCCGTAGATGAAGTTAATCGGGTTAGTGACTTCATAAGCTACAGCCGCCACCAACTGTCCTAAACTTGACATTCTTTCGCTTTGCACCAATTGAGTTTGCGCCCGCTGAAGCTCGGACATTGCTGTTTTTAAATTAGCTGTTTTTTCGCGTTCTCTGGCGACTGAGGCTTCTAGTGCTGTATTTAATTTTTCGAGTTTTTCGGCTTGGCGCAGCACTATATTAATCATTGCTTTTTTCAGTTCTAATGCAGCGTCTATTTCGCATTGTTTCCAAGGCAATGATTTATACTTCACATTTTCTTGCCACAGAGCGAAGGATTTCCGAGGAGACAGTCGATGACTGCCATCTTCATCTATTTGAACTTTTTTGTTGGGGTTCCCCGCCCAATTTACCGTCTTAATTACTTCCGGCCGAAACCACAAAACGTATATTTTCTGAGTTGGCGATATTGCTATGGCCAAACACCCGCTGGCCGTGTCTTTAAATTCCTCAGCTTCTGGATAGCATTTGGTGAGGGAGTCTGTATAAAAAAATTCTTTATTTAAATGTTGTTGCACCCACTGTGTTAAGTATTTGAGTGCTTCTCCTGGAGGTGTTTGCCCTACTTGATAGCAATTGTCTCCAAATACTATGGCTGCTCCCTGGGCGTTGACTGCTTCTAGCAAATTATGCTGACATTTAACTAAAACTTGTGACAAGTTTTCGGAGGTGGATATGTCTTCAAAAATCTGGGTTTGAATGGATTTCAAGTGTAGTTTATAGTCGTAGTCTTCGTTTCCTTCTTTTGATTGCACTTCTAAGGACATTACTTGCCCGATAAATTCGCAGGCTGCGCGCAATTCATAGTTGAGGTATTTTGGTGTATAGTTGTGGCAAGCAATCAATCCCCACAGTTTTTTGTCTTTGATTAACGAGATTGACATCGAAGCTGCAACGCCCATATTTTGCAAGTATTCTATGTGAATGGGAGAAACGCTTCTTAACACGCTGAAACTGAGGTCTCTGGGCTGGGTGGTAACAGCATTGTTTCCCGAAACAAGGGGGACGGGTTGATAATTAATATCTGGGATTAACCTCAGCCAATTTAACGTATACAGTTGTCTGGCTTGTTTGGGGATATCTGAACTGGGGTAGTTTAATCCTAAGAAAGCACTCAGCATTTCTGCTTTGTCTTCAGCGATCACAGCGCCGTTGCCTTCGTGGTCAAATTGATAGACCATCACTCTATCAAAACCCGATATTTTTCTGACTTCTTCTACAGTTATTTGAGATAATTCTTTGAGATTGGGGGCGCTTTGAATTTTGCTGACAGTGGCTCTCACTGAATGATAAAAACTAAAAACAGAAAGATTTTCTGGGCTTGTGGCTAATTCCAACTCGACCATCAATACTTCTTCTACTCGGTGGAGGATGCAGTCAAATTCTAAATATTTACCTTTGTTTATGACAGAGAGTTTAATGGGATTAACGATTTTTAAGTTTTCATTACACAAACAAAGCTTGAGTTTTTTTAGTTGAACTCGATTGAATAATAAGCTCAAATTTCGACCGATCGCATTTTCCGGATCTAGTCCTAACAAATCTTGGGTATTTTGGCTGACTTGCAGTATTTCTAGTTCTGGTTCTCGTACAACAAGTAGCACTCCGTGTGGCTGAATGTGCCCCGATATATGAATGGGTTCTCTGTCGCAGTTTGTCAAGTCAACTTCTTCGAGTGCGGGAATTGTGATTTGTTGATCCATTTTCTTTGTCTTCCGCTGTAAAATTTCGAGAGGGTTCTATTGATTTGAGATTTGAGAGCAAATTGGCTTTTTCATAATAATCTCATATTGTTCGATCGCCTAACAGCTCGATCCCTTGACGGACACGGAGAATCAATCATCCGATAATTAGCGAATCAAAAATGATTTAGTCTAAAATCAGCCTGCCGTATTTGTTGCTGTTAGACCAGCCTCAGCCTTTTAAAACTTTTACCGACTTGGCTCTTCTATACTATCGCTTCCCGATGTTAATTATCATAGCAATTGTTGCCATTCTTCAAATATGTTTAATAATTTTCCCAAACTTTAATATTTGTGGTAAAATTTGGCCTGCTGGCAAAGGGGGAGAGAAATGCGTCTCCAGAGCGGCCTACTTACGGAAATATTAAGTTAAAGTAAGGGTGACAAGATCTAAAAGTCAAGTCACGCTAAGCTCTTTAAGTATACCCAACAGGCCCGACAATTAGACTGATGATCGACTTCAATACAGTTACCGAGTTTTCTTATACCCACTGCATAGCTATCTGTGCCTTTTTAGTTCCGGCAAACTTGCTGACTACTTTGCAGACAGTGATTTTGACAGGACTAAACCGACCTCGAATACAAATTTGGGCGTCTGTGGTTGTCGCCAGCCTTTGGGCTACAGCAATGATATTTCACGTTTTTAGCTGGTTCGCGATCGGGGTAGTAATGCCTCCGACATACATCTTGTTAGTGATGGGAATCACTTGTCTGACAATCAATGTCTGGGCGATCGCTCATCCTACAAGCATGATGCAATTAACTCGAGTTGCAGTATCAGTTGTTAGGGGAGCTCTTCAGAGGAAGAAGGATTTAGTTATCTAGAAACTAAAAAAAATGGCAGGGGCTAATGTGAAAGGTTTCAGGGAAAATATTGGTTTCTGAAGCAAGTTGTTCTGGTGCAAAATCGTACTTCCGAGGTATGAGTTTTCAGCGGTTATTCCGGTTCCCGATCGCGACAATCTTCTGTTTCCGGGCCGCGGGGATGGATAGTGCAGTTGAGCAGGTAGCCGCCGTCGCTTCTGCCGTAATAGTAGCGGCATCCGGTGCAAATTGCGGGACGTTCGATCGCACGTTGGTAAACCGGATAATCCGCAGTCGCCAGTAGCGAAAAGTCGCGTTGCGTCTGAACAGTCCCGATAAGAGCGCCGGAAAGTTCGACAGCTTGGCGGATGTTTTCGATCCTAGTGTAAGGCGGCAGGTAAATGTCAATACAAAGGCGTATGCCCTGGCTATCCTGCTCGTGGCGTGTAATAGTGCCTCCGAGCAAACCGACGTGCGAAGCAATAGCGGACGAAAATTCGCTCAGGGAGGTGCAGTAACCGGAGAAAACGTGAATATGTTCGTCCGTAGTAGCTCTCACAGTCAGGCGAGTGGGAATTCGCAATCTCAGGTAAGCGTCGAGTTCGTCAAAAACCGGTTCGGCGAGGGAGAGCATTTGGTTTGCGTCTTCGTGGTTGAGCCCAAAACCCTTAGAAACCTTTGACACGAGGGCTGCTAAAATATCAAAAACTTCGGTTAAGAGCGATTGCAGCCTGCTATCAATGGCGATCGGACATTCTCTGAGCAGCTTTAAATAATCCTCCAACCGATGAGCAATTCGCTGAATGCTGCTAAATCCAAGCATAGCTGCTCCCCCTTTAATCGAGTGCGAGGCTCGGATGAGCTGGTGTAATCTTTGGGGAGCGGGCACGGTGTTTTGCAGATATTGCAAGCCTTGTTCGATAATTTGGATCTGTTCTGTGGCTTCTTCGATAAAGTAGCCGATGATCCGCTGTAGTTGTTCTGGCAGCATAATTTTATTCTCCGAAAGGCACGCGAGTATTATTAGTCATTACTCAGACCTTTGATAGTTTTGAATCGATATTTAACTGACGAGTTATTTTGGTTTTTAAGCCCTAATCTGTTTTATTCTGACTCACGGCAACAGTAGTGGCAATGTCGAAAACTGTTAACTCTTAACTGGTGACAGTGATTTTTTTTACTCCGAAGGTAGCGGTTGCTACCCCCAACAGCAGCACCGCAGCACCTGCGAGTACCGCCGGCCCCGGCACTTCCCCAAACAGCAAATAACCCAAAAAACTCGCCGCAACCGGTTCAAACAAGATGGCAAGAGTTACCAGAGTTGGGGAAATCTGTACTACAGCCCAGTTCAAAATGGTGTGGCCGACTAATTGAGGCAAAGCCGCCGTTAACAAAATATAAAAATATACAATGTCGGGGTAATTAGTATAAGTAGTGCCGAAGGCGAAGGGGAGAGGCAGCAGGACGATCGCAGCCACAGTATAGGCGATCGCGATATAGCCACCAATTCCCAGTCCCCGCCGCTGAGCTTCCCGGCCCAGCAGCAAATACAAGCTGACTGCCCAGGAACCAGCCAGAGCCAGGAAATCGCCAAGCAGTTGGCTCCTACCAGCATGGGCTGCGCCCCCGCTTCCGAGAGCGATCGCCATTCCCCCAGCAAGAGCTATAGTAATGCCAGCGATCGACATTTTGCTGAGTTTTTCCCCGAACCAGAAGCGCGACAAAAGCGCTACCCAGACAGGATTAGTGGTGACAAGGGCAGTCGAGGCGGCGATCGAAGTATAAGAAAGTGAGGTAATCCACAGCGCAAAATGCAGGGCGAGACACAAACCCGCAGCAGCAGCATAGCGCCGAGCTCCCGGTTGCAGGGCTTTCCACTGAATTTTCCGCCAAGCAGGAAGCAGAATTAAAGCAGATAAAGTCAGGCGAGAAGCCGCAAGTACCAGACTGAAACCAAAGCCGCCCGCGCCTGCTTTCAAGTTAGCCAGCCGAATTAAGATTGAGGAAGTTGAGACGGCTAAAACCCCGATAATTAACACTAGGGCGATCGACCAATTCGGCGGTTGTTTCGGAAGATTCATTTTGGGGGAATTGGTAATTGGTAATTGCCTAAAGTAAGATTTACATAGCAATTTTCGCACAAATCCTGAACACTTTCTCTTCTCTTCCCTTCTCCTCTCTTCCTTCGCGTCCTTCGCACCTTCGCGGTTCGTTAAAAAAAGCCCGCTCGCAAATCACAAAAAATTGCTATACTCAAGAAATATTAATGTAGAGCGCGCCTAAAATTAGATTACCTCTGTTATAGTTTCAATACCGCCGACAACGATTTCTCCACTTACAATTTATAACTATCTATGGCTCCTACAGTTTTGATTACAGGCGCTTCTCAAGGAAGCGGCAAAGCAACAGCAATTTTATTTGCAAGTAAAGGCTACGATGTAGTGATGGTAGCTCGCCAGCCAGAGAGATTGGCAGCAGCAGCGGTTCAAGTGCAGCGAGAAGGCACTTCCGCTGTAGCTATTCCGGGGGATGTTGGCGACATTCAACAAGTGCGCGCGATCGTCCAAAAAGCCCTAGATACCTGTGGCAGCATCGATGTTGTGGTTAACAATGCTGGCATTTGTCTCACGGGGGCGATCGAGCACACTACCTCCGAAGACTGGCAGCAATTAATGAATACCAATTTTTGGGGCTGCGTTAACACAATTCAAGAAATGTTGCCACATTTTTTGGAACGAAAAACAGGGACAATAGTCAATGTTGGTTCCATTGGTGGCAAAATGCCTTTGCCTCAAATGACTGCTTATTGCGCCAGCAAATATGCCGTAACCGGTTTAACAGAAAGTTTGCGCTTGGAATTGGCGCCTCAAGGTATTCACGTTTGCGCCGTGCATCCTGGCCTGATTAATAGCGATTTTTTAGAAAGAGCTCAATTTCGCGATCGAGACGAACCCGCAGTCGAATTGCGTCGTCAGCAAATGAGCAAAATGCTGAAATCTGAGTGGGCAACTCAGCCAGAAGATATTGCTAAAGCTATCTGGGATGCTGTGAAAAATCAGCGTGCAGAAGTTACCGTCGGCCCTGCTTTTTTGGCATCGGAAGCTTATCGGTTGTTCCCCGGTTTGATGCAGTGGGCAATGGAAAAACGCAACTGAAGAACAGGCAAGATGCCTGTTCTTGAGAGATAATTAATCAATTAGCTGCTTCAAAGCAAAGAACTAGCATTAATAAAACGACCGTTTAAATCGGCTGGGGTCACATTCAACACAGTACCCAACAAAGCATTAGTAAAACCGAATCTAATATTAGTAGCTTCCACACGGCCGTTGCCATCGGGATCGAGACTTTGCCGCGAGATCCCGCCCTTGGCTAACAAACTCGTTCCCCCCGTTATAGTTGCAGGATCGATCAGCAGCAGTCTCGGATCGTTCAAGCTATAACTTACTTCTTCCAAGGAGATATTGCTGCTGGTAAATGCCACACTAATCCCAATCGAATCGCTAGACTTATCAAAATCCACAATTACTGCGTCAGGAACTTCAATTCCAACTACTCTGCTTCCCGCTTGATCGACTCTCAGAACAAGTACATCGCTCCCTGCACCACCTTGGTAAATATCCACATCTCTGTCGCCAATTAAAGTATCATTACCGTCACCGCCCACTAACAAATCAACACCTTGTCCTCCGCGCAGGAAATCATTTCCCGCACCCCCATCAAGGAAATCGCTATTTCTATCTCCTGTCAAGAAATCCTCGCCAATTTCTCCCAAAACATCGTCATCATCTTTACCGCCGTAAATAGAATCATTGCCGACACCGCCTAACAGACTGTCTTTACCATCGTTGCCGAAAATCCGTTCTGCATCTGACGAGCCCGTGACAGTATCATTGCCGCCCAGCATCCAAAGTCCCCCAGGAAAACTAGCCAGTTGTCCTGGTGCAAGTGTAATATTTTCAGAAGAATTGTCTCCTAACAAACGAGAGGTGTCTGAATTATCTGGTGTGAGTACCATATTTGTAAACTTTGTGCGATGTGAGCATGGATATTGTGCAATATTCTACAGTTTAAGCTGTCGCACATTTAAATTGCATATTAGAGGCGGGCGGGACGCCCAACCCCTACTCCCCACAAAAGTTTGATTGTTTTTTGACATACAATTTAAAGGCAGAACAGCTTAATAGGGTGCGCCCGAACACAGTGACTTTCTCACTCGCGATCGAGCAATCCCTGGCGCATCCTACTAGACAGCTCGATCGCTCCATCTTGGCACAAGTCTGATGGAAATACCCTAGATTAAAATAAAAGTTACAATTTGAGCCGATGCCAATTATCTTAGTTGAAGACTTGAGCAAAGTTTATCCAATAGCGATTAAAGAACCGGGACTTAAAGGAACAGTGCGGCACTTTTTTAACCGCACTTACCGCAATATCAAAGCAGTTGAGGGCGTTTCTTTCAGTATTGAACCGGGGGAAGTCGTGGGGTTTCTCGGCGCTAACGGTGCGGGCAAAACTACTACGCTGAAAATGCTGACTGGTTTGATTTATCCGTCTGCGGGTACTGTGAGAGTGTGCGATCGTACTCCTTTCCGTCGCGAAGCCGATTTTCTGCAAAGAATCACCTTAATCATGGGGCAGAAACAGCAGTTAATTTGGGATTTACCAGTGCTTGACTCTCTGCGAATCAATGCCGCTGTCTACGGTATTCCCGATACAGATTATCGGCGGCGAGTCGGAGAATTGACAGAAATGCTGTCACTAGAAGGTAAGTTAAATCAGGCGGTGCGAAAGCTGTCTTTAGGCGAACGCATGAAAGCTGAATTGATGGCCGCACTAATGCACCAGCCAGAGGTATTATTTTTAGATGAACCGACTTTAGGTTTGGATATAAACGCACAGTTTAGCGTCAGGCAATTTCTGCGAGAATATAACGAGCGCTATCAAGCAACAGTGCTGTTGACGAGCCACTACATGGCTGACATTACTGCTTTGTGCAAGCGCGTTTTGTTAATTCATGAAGGTCAATTAGTTTATGATGGCAGTTTGGACGGATTGCTCGACAGGTTTGCACCTTATCGGGAAGTTCAAGTAAAATTAGCTAAGCCGCTGGCAAAAGATAGTGCTTTTGCTTACGGCGAGGTAGAATCTATTGAGGGAAATTCTGTACGGTTTTTAGTCAAAAGGGAGGAGCTGACGGTGAGTGTGGCGAAGATTTTGGCGCAGTTGGAAGTGATAGATTTGACTGTTACTGATCCGCCAATTGAAGAGGTAATCGGTCGCGTTTTCCGCACGGGAAAAGTGTAGAGATTCCCCCCTAGCTCCCTTAAAAAGCAGGGTGGTTTTATTGTCATCCTAGAAATAGGTACGTAGTTGGGCTTTAGCCCTCTTTATATATACGTCTAAAAAGGGCTAAAGCCCAACTACGTACCTTTACTTCTCGTTACCAGGCTCTGCCTGGGAAGGCATATCCGGAGGCTCTGCCTCCCTCTTTTAGTTGGATCGAATATTTTTTTTCTGGCAATTGATATGAAAAAAATCATCAGAATTACTAAAACTTTGTTAGTTACCTACTACGCTTATATGCTCGAATACCGGGCAGAATTGTTTTTGTGGGCGCTGTCGGGAGCTTTGCCGTTTATCTTGATGGGTGTCTGGATGCAGGCGGCAGAAACTGGTCAATTTGGGCTGAATTCGATCGACTTTGCCCGTTATTTTTTAGCGGCTTTCATTGTCAGGCAAACAAATGTAGTTTGGGTGATTTGGGAGTTTGAAAAGGAAGTAGTGCAAGGCCGGCTATCTAATAGATTGTTGCAGCCTCTCGACCCCGTATGGCATCACTTTGCATCTCACGTTTCCGAAAGGTTTGCGAGGCTGCCCTTTGTATGCGGATTAGTGCTGCTGTTTTTTGCACTTTACCCGCAGTCTTTTTGGCTGCCGAGTTTGGGCAGGTTTTTGCTGTTTTTGTTGGTTATCGTCTTGGCTTTTTGCTTGCGGTTCTTGATCCAGTATACCTTTGCGCTGTTTGCTTTTTGGCTGGAAAGGGCAAGTGCGATCGAACAATTCTGGTTTTTAATTTACCTATTTTTATCGGGACTTATCGCACCGCTAGAAGTGTTTCCCGCACCCGTGCGCGAAGTAGTTTTGTGGACGCCTTTTCCTTATTTGATTCATTTTCCGGCTTCAATCTTGATAGGATTGCCCGTAGATGTAGGCCGCGGTTTGTTGGTAATGTGGGGTTGGGGTGCGGTGTTTTTTGTGTGGAACCGCTGGCTTTGGCGGCAGGGTTTGAAGCAGTATTCGGGCATGGGGGCGTGAACTACCCAGAACTGATGCTACGGTATTGCTAATATGCGAGAATAGTTATAAATCAAGTGGGCCTTGAACTCACTTGATTTGTGCGCTTTCATCCCGTCGCTCAACTCGTACCCTTTTGGCGCAGGACTTCCGGCTTGTTAATTAAATAATAATTAAAAATTAGAAAAGTGTAGGGTGCGTCATAGTAAAATACTAATCCTTTTGTCCAAAAGACTTAGGTGAGCCACTCTATTTAGCTCGATCGCACACATCATGCAAAAATGCAATCGGGAGTATTCGACAATTGCATAAACATCAATTTTTTGTATATATAAGTACAAAAATTTACAATAAAGTCTTATATTAATAAACCCAACGACTGATAAACGGGATAAAAGAGATTCTAATGACAGCCCAAAAAAACCTCATTGTAATCGGCAATGGCATGGTAGGTCACAAGTTCCTAGAGTTAATGGTCAGCTCGGATGCTGCCAAAAACTGGAATTTAATTACTTTTTGTGAAGAACCGCGCGTTGCTTACGATCGCGTAAACCTCAGCGGATTTTTCTCTGGCAAAACAGCGGGAGATTTATCTTTAGTTGCACCCGGATTTTACCAAGAAAACGGCATCCAAATTTACATCGGCGACAAAGCAGTCGCCATTAACCGGGAACACAAAATAGTCTCTTCAGCCAACGGTTTAGAAGTTCCCTACGACAAAATTGTTCTCGCGACCGGTTCCTATCCATTTGTGCCATCAATTAAAGGCAAAGACGCTACAGGAACTTTTGTTTACCGGACAATTGACGACCTGGAAGCGATGTCAGATTACGCTAAAAATTGCCAAACTGGTGTAGTAATTGGCGGCGGCTTGTTAGGTCTAGAATGTGCAAACGCGCTCCAAAATATGGGTCTAAAAACTCACGTAGTTGAGTTTGCATCGCGGCTGATGCCCGTGCAAGTTGACGAGATTGGCGGTGCAATTCTCCGCAGCAAAATAGAAGAGTTGGGGGTTTCGGTTCATACCAGCAAATCTACCACAGAAATTGTTAGCGAAGATGGCAAAGTTACTAAAATGCTGTTTGCTGACGGTTCGGAATTGGCAACAGATATGATTGTCTTTTCTGCTGGCATTCGCCCCCGCGACGAAATTGCCAGAAGTTGCGGTATAGAAGTAGGAGAACGCGGTGGCATTGTGATTAATGATAGCTGCCAAACCTCCGATCCTGACATTTATGCGATCGGAGAATGCGCCCTGTATCAAAATCGCATCTACGGCTTAGTTGCGCCTGGGTATACAATGGCAAGCGTAGCAGCAGATATTTTGAGCCGTGCAGCGGATGACGGGCAAGATGCCCGCCCCACAAGCACTTTTACAGGTGCGGATATGTCTACTAAACTCAAATTATTGGGGGTGGATGTCGCTAGTTTTGGAGATCCTTTTCCCAAGTCGGCCGATGCTAAAGAAATTGTTGTTGCTGACACATTCCAAGGCATTTACAAAAAATTAGTTTTAAATCAAGATGGCAGCCGAATTTTAGGCGGAATTCTCGTAGGAGATGCTTCGGCTTACGGCACTTTGCTGCAATTCATGCAAAATGAAATTGCTCTGCCGCCGCATCCCGAAGATTTGTTAATGCCACCGCGAGAAGGCGGATCATCGGCGGGTTTTGGAGTAGACAGTTTGCCGGATTCTGCTCAAATTTGTTCTTGCAATAATGTTACCAAAGGGCAGATTTGTGAAGCGATTCGCGATCGCAATTTAACCGATGTTGCCAGCGTCAAGAAATGCACTCAAGCTGGTACGGGCTGCGGCGGGTGCGTGCCTTTGGTGACGGATATCTTCAAGGCGGAGATGAAGAAAGCTGGGTTTGCAGTCAAAAATAATCTCTGCGAACATTTTGAATATTCTCGTCAAGAATTGTACCATTTAGTGCGTTCTCAAGAGATTAAAACCTTTGAGGAGTTGATTGAAAGACACGGCAAAGGTAAGGGGTGTGAAATTTGCAAGCCTGCTGTTGGTTCGATGCTGGCTTCTACTTGGAATGACCATATTTTAGAGAAGTCTCACGTCGGTTTGCAAGATACGAACGATTACTTTTTGGCAAACATTCAGCGCGATGGTACTTATTCGGTGGTGCCGCGAATACCGGGGGGAGAAATTACTCCCGATAAGTTGATTGTTTTGGGTGAAGTTGCCAGAGATTTTGGGCTTTATACTAAGATTACTGGCGGGCAACGGATTGATTTGTTTGGAGCTCGCGTGGATCAATTGCCGCATATTTGGCGTCGGTTGATTGATGCGGGATTTGAGTCGGGACACGCTTACGGTAAGGCTCTGCGTACTGTAAAATCTTGTGTTGGTAGCACTTGGTGCCGCTTTGGGGTGCAGGATTCAACGAGTTTGGCGATCGAGGTTGAATTGCGGTATCGTGGTTTGCGATCGCCCCACAAGCTCAAATCTGCTGTCTCTGGTTGCACTCGCGAATGCGCGGAAGCTCAAAGCAAGGATTTTGGGATAATTGCTACTGAGAATGGTTGGAATTTGTATGTGTGCGGCAACGGGGGAATTAAGCCACAGCACGCGGTTTTGCTGGCGACGGATATCGATAAGGAAACGCTGATTAAGTATATCGATCGATTCTTGGTTTTCTACATCCGCACGGCCGACAGATTGGAACGCACTGCTACTTGGTTGAACAAACTTGAGGGCGGGATTGAATACTTGAAACAGGTAATAATTGAGGATTCTCTGGGCATTTGTGCTGAATTAGAAGCGCAGATGGAACATTTAGTGAATACTTATCAATGTGAGTGGAAAACGACGATTGAAGACCCACAAAAGGTGCAGCGGTTCCAGCATTTTGTGAATTCCGATTTGCCCGATCCGAGTATTGTTCGTGTTGCAGAACGGGGACAAACACGGCCTCCTTACGAACATGAAAAATCTTTGGTTGGAGTATCGGAATAATCGATCCCCCCTAGCCCCCCTTAATAAGGGGGGGACAAGAGTATTAATCTCGTTCCCAGGCTCTGCCGGGGAATGAATTCCGGGAGGCTCTGCCTCCTTCCGCGAGGCATCCTAGAACCGTGAGGCATAGCCTCAAAACCTACGTTCTCAGGCAGAGCCAAGGAACTAGATTGAAGTAAACTAACAGGAAAAGAAAATGGTTCAATCATTATCGGTTTCCGATACAGTAACAACTTGGGTAGATGTGTGTTCTCTCGATGCGATCGCCCCTTATACTGGAGTTTGCGCTTTAGTAGCAGGCGAACAAGTGGCCATTTTCCGAGTGGGAAACGGGGATGAAGTTTATGCGCTTAGCAATTACGACCCGTTTAGCAAAGCTTTTGTTTTGGCGCGGGGAATTGTGGGCGATCGCAACGGCACTCTCAAAGTTGCTTCTCCCATTTACAAACAAAACTTTAGCCTTACTACCGGGCAATGTCTGGACGATGAAACGGTAAAAATTCCGACTTTTACGGTTCGGGTTGCTGCCGATCGCGTCCAAGTAGCTGTTAGCTAGATTCAGCGGCTTAATTGTTCGATCGCCATCCGCCACCACCTAACATTCCTGTGGGTGCTGGCGGATTTTGCATTGGGACGCTCCAGAGTCAGTATTTTTCGTATAAAATAGAGTCGATTGGCTCCATACTCCAGGCTCGGTCAAAAAAATCTAAACTAATACCGGAGCTGATGCGAGGATTGTCAATGCAAACAAACTTCAGGGGCAGGGTATCGGTATGTTGTTAAAAAAACTTGTTTCCGAAAATAATCCCCAGACTGTAGCAGAGTTAATCCATGCCCAACTCAAAATCGGTCAACTGACTTGGGGCGAACTCAACGCACAAATTTTCGGCCAGCACTGGCGGGACGCATCTTTGCACGAAGTCCTCAGAGAAATTGCAGCCAAGCTCGACAAAGAAACAGCGAGCGAAATTATAGAATATCTCACAGATCAAAACGGTCAACCAGAAAAATTTATTAATTTGTTTTTAGCAGCGCAATGCCTGTTAAAAGTTAAAAATGATGTTAATAAAAAAACAGAAAAAAAACTGTTAAACGCTTTAAAAAAGTTATCGCAATACGGTACGGGTTTCCTGATTCTTTATCAAAGCGCTCAAGAATTGCAGGAAACTTATCAAATTCGCAATCGATCGATCGCGGCGATCGCCCAAACTTGGAAAAACGACCCGCAAACCCTGCCTTGGCTGAAAATACTCGCTCACTCCAGCGACTGTGGCGAAGTCCGGGCCACAGCAGTCGAAGCAATAGCGCGTGGTTGGCCAGAGCAGCCAGAAATTTACCTGATGCTCAAAAACCTCGCCAAATCCGATGGAAGCTGGGCAGTGCGATCGACCTGTGTGCGAGAAATGGCTTGTGGTTGGTCAGACACGAGCGATACCTTGCCGCTGCTGACTGCCTTGGCTCAGTTTGATCAAAGTCCCGCAGTTCGCACCGCAGCACTCGAACAGTTAGCCTCTAATTGGCCCGATCGCACAGATACCTTGCTGCTGCTGAGAAACGCCGCCGAATCCGACGAAAATTTGGGAGTGCGAGTCGCAGCGTGGCAAGAAATAGCCAGACGTTGGCACAGCCTTTTAGGCACGGCCTCCCTGCTCAAAAACCTTGCCCAGACAGGAAGTTCTATCCTGCGAACCGTAGCGGTGCGGGAGTTGGCAGCGGGCTGGCCTGCTGCAGCCGACGTTTGCCTCTTGCTGAAAACCCTAGCCGAATCCGACAGCAGCAAAGAAGTGCGGACAGCAGCCTTAGAAGAATTGGCCTCGCACTGGCCCGACGAACCAGACATTTACCCGCTGCTGAAAACTAAAGCCGAGTCAGACGCGAGTTCGAGCGTCCGGCGCGCAGCAGTGCAAGCAATTGCCTCTGGCTGGCCCGCGAACCCCGAAACTCTGACTTTTTTGAAAAATATAGCATTGGGCGATAGCGACGCCGACCTGCGCGAAATAGCCCTAAAACAGATAGCCGCAGGTTGGCCCGACCACCCAGAAACCCTGCCCCTGCTGCAAAAAATAGCTGATTCCGAGGATTACTGGACTGTGCGGCAAGTAGTAGTGGAAGCTGTCGCCGCACTGGGGTCAGCCAGTCTGGAAGTCTTTGCTTGGTTGCAAAATCTCGCCGAGTCAGACAGACACCTCAACGTCCGAGAAACTGCCGTGGAACAGATCGCAAAACGCTGGTCTTACCGGGGCGAGACGCTGCCTTTCCTCAAAAGCCGGGTAGAGTGTGAGCATGATTCTCACCTGCTGAGCGTGCTGGTACGGGCGATCGTGCGGGGGTGGCCCGACGACCCGGAAACCTTGCCGTGGCTGAAAATTGAGCTCGATTCTGGGGAAGCGCTGGTGCGGCAAGCGGCGGTGCTTGAAATCGCTTACAACTGGCCAGACAACCCTGAAACTTGGATGCTGCTGGAGGCTAAAGCAGAGGGCGATGAGAGTCCCGCTGTCAGGCAAATGGCTTTGCAAAAGTTAGCGCGCGGGTGGACAAATCAGTCTCAAACTTTCGAGTGGCTGAAAATTAGAGCTCAAAAAGATGAAGATTCGCAGGTGCGGGCGATCGCCCTGGTAGAGTTAATGCGGGGATGGAAAGACGAGCCGGGAATGTTTGAGTTTTTGCGCGATCGAACTTTGAGCGATCCTGAAAATCAAAACGGTTCTTTTCCTTACAATCCCAGATTTACAGCACTCGAAGCGATTATCGAACATTATCCCGAAAATCCGGGAGTTGTGCCTTTGTTGCGATCGCTTGCAGTTTCCGACGCAGAAGAGCAAGTGCGGGCCTTAGCGGGTCGCCGGCTACGCAGCCAAGAGTGGTAAGTAGAAACAATCCTTTAGACACCTCGGAAAATTAATCATGCCTGCTCTTATTTCTGGAGTTTGAGGAAGCTCCAACTTTAGATGTTTAGGCATAACTTGTCTTCATTGCACTCTTAACATTCTTTCTGTATATCATTCCGGCGCAGCCGGAAGAGATATTAACAGTTAACACTGGGACTAACTCAAACGAGTGACACTCAAATGAGTGACACTCGAAAAAGTGACTGTGCATCCACAAATCCCACCAGTTATACCTGAAATATCAAACACCAAAACTTAAATGTTGAAAGGAACCACCTTATGTACACCGAAGAAAGAAGCTTGAACAATGAAACTATGGCTCTCGTCGCCGATACTACTTCTCAATCAACTCTGGCATTTGCTGAAACCACTGGAGTAAACAAACCCACATTACAAATGGGTTCAACAGGTCAAGCTGTCAAGGAACTACAACAGCTTCTATATCATTGGGGTTATTATTTCGGGCCGATTGACGGTATTTTCGGCGTCCAAGTTCAAAACGCGGTCAAAGGCTATCAACACCGCGTCTTTTTAAAAGAAGATGGGATTGTCGGCCCTATCACTTGGGAAGCACTATACTCTGGTGCACCTGTGAATATGCCGGTAGTCATGAAGGGCAGTTCTGGTAATGCTGTTAAAATTGTTCAGAATGTCTTGAAAATCAATGGATACTATTTCGGATTCATTGACGGATTCTTCGGGCCGATGACAGATGTAGCCGTGCGACAATTGCAACTGAGCAAGGCTTTACCGCAAGATGGAATTGTCGGCTACAGAACTTGGCACGCCCTCAGCAAGTTACCCCACTAATGACGGGTTGGATTCATATCTATTCCGGTTGCATAAGCGAAATAATTGTTGACTGTTGACTGTTTAGTCCGGAACCAAAAACTGAATGATTGAGTGTTAACTGTTGACTCGATTTTATTATTCCGATGCAACCGGAAACCATATGATGACGTTGGCTGTTGGTATTTTGATGCTGTATGAGTTAGTTTCAGTTTTGTTGACCATTTAAGCAATATCTAAAGGAGTACGTGTGATGGGTACTAAATTCAAGAGAAGAATTCTCTCAATTGATGGTGGTGGTATTCGGGGTATTATTCCTGCGATCGTTCTCAACTACATTGAAGAGCGCACAGGAAAACGCATAGCAACAATGTTTGATTTTATTGCAGGCACTTCAACAGGAGGAATTTTAGCACTGGGTTTAACTAGAAAGAACTCAGACTCTAGCATCAATCTTGAGCCAGAGTATACCGCTGGCGAACTTGTAAATTTCTATCGCAAATATGGACAAAAGATTTTTAATGAGTATGTTCCACTGGATTTTGATGATTTGCTACAACCCAAGCACAACCCAAAAGGTAGGCAACAAGTTTTAAAGGAGCTTTTAGGTGAAGCTAAGGTTGAAGAGGCATTACGAGAAATTTTCATACCGAGCTATGATATAGAACTCAGAGCACCAATTTTTTTTACAAGCAATCGGGACGCAGAGGAAATCGAAAGTTTTCATAGTCGCAAAGTATGTAGCGGATTCAAAATGTGGGAGGCAGCAATGGCAACTTCTGCAGCACCGACATTCTTTCCACCCTACCAACTCGAAACGGGACATAATACCGATGAGGGATATTACGCTTTGGTAGACGGCGGAATCTTGGCAAATAATCCTGCTTCACTTGCAATGATGGAGGCGATGATTTCTTACAAGAAAAAGACTGGTGAAGAATTACACCGTAAGGATACTCTTGTTGTTTCCTTGGGTACTGGCTCCCTCACTAAGAAATATAAGTATAAAGACGCAAAAAATTGGGGACAAATCAAATGGGCTCTTCCGTTACTTAACGTTTTTCTAGATGGTCAAAGCGAATCTGTTGCGTATCAGCTCAATCAGCTAATGGTGACTAAAGGAGACAAAGAAAATAACAGAAACTACTATCGTTTTCAACTTCAATTGAGTAGCGAGAATAGTCACGATCAAATCGACAACGCAAGTCCCAGTAATATTGATTACCTAGAGAACCGAGGTGAAAAACTGATTGAACACAGTAAGAAAGATTTGGATGAGTTGTGTAAGCTTTTGAAGGAGGAAACTGAACTATATTCTAATCAACCGGACAGTTAAATCGAGATCCGGTTGGAGGATTTTTAATGGGGGTAAGATTTTGTGTGTATTCATTCCCAAAAAAGGACGCTCGCAAACTGCACTGCTTCCCCCATTACCGAACACCGATCGCAATCCGAAGCTGTTTTCTCCCACGTGAGCAACTGTTCCCGAAAAACTTGGTATTGCTTGCGCCGCTGCACGATGCTTGCAGTTTCCGACACCGACAAGCAAGTGCGGGTATTAGCCGATCTCCGGCTGCAAGTGTTAACAATTAACTGTTAATCATTGATTAAAAGGGCGATCGCATACCGCACCGCTTCCCCCATCATTGAACAACGAACGCGATCGGAAGCCGTTTTCTCCCACCTGAGCAACTGTTCCCGAAAAGCCGGGTCTTGCTTGGCCCGCTGCACGATCGCCTGACTAATGACTTTCTTTTGAATCTGCTCTGTCGGGATACCTTGCTGCTTCAAATAATCCAACAGCCGCTGCACGCTTTCGGCGAATTTATCCGGCGTCTGAGACATCAAAATAAACGAAATTTGGCGCACCATTCGCTGGTAGATTTCCTGTCTTCTGAGCAATATTTCTTTGTGACTCGGCTCCGCCGCCGCACTGTTACTAGGAATAGCCAAGTCTAGCAAACCCAAAATTTCAGCGTCCTTGGCTAAAACCTTTTCCAACATATTTGGATAAAGCTCCAAAATACGATCGCCCAAAATCTTGCCGTTCACCAAACGGTTCGCGCTCAGCCTCAGTAAACTTTGTTCTCCCGCAGACTCAAAAAATTGAACGTGCAACTTAAGTTCGCGGCTCTCCAACTCCACTCGACGCATCGTAAAAACCAAAGCCTCCCAATTAGGAGATTCCGCAAAACACACCTTCACAATAGAACTGTCCTCTTGATGCTGCCGCCCCAATTCCCCAGACTCAAAATCGCGATCAACAGGAAAGCGATTTGCCGCAACTTTCGCAGTATAATCAAACTGAGTAAAAATATAGTTGCAGTCAACTCTCGACAGATCGACATCTTGAACTTGCCAATTTTGAATGCAGCAACCCGTAAGTTGGGCCCCCTCCAAATTCGTCCGAATCAAACGGCACTCAATCAAACAAGCTTCTCTTAAATCCGCCTCACCCAACATCGCATCCATCAAATAAGCGCCACTCAAATCAGCTTTCCGCAAATCTGCACTGCGTAAATTAGCTTCGCTCAAATCCGCCCGCAGCAAATACACTCCTTGCAGGTTAGCTCGCAGCAAAAGTGCCTTCTTAAAACTCGCTTTCAATAAATAAGAACCCGCCAGATTAGCTCGACTCAAATCAGCGTTATCCAGCACCGCCTCAGTCAAATCCGCCCCCGCCAGCACAGCTCGGTGCAAGTCAGCGCCTGTCAGATTTGCCGATCGCATTTGAGCGCCATTCAAGTCAGATTCAATCAAATTTACACCGATTAAAATTGCCGATCGCAAATTCGCTTCCACCAAATGCGCTTCCCGCAAATTAGCGCCCGTTAAATTAGCACCAACAAGACTGGCGCGGTTGAGATTGGCCTCCATCAATTCCGCCGCCATCAACTTCGCACCGTCGAGTTTAGCCCCGGCAAAATTAATTTGGTCAGATTTAACTCCTTGAAGATTAGCACCGCCCAAATCCGCTTCCGGGAACGCGGCCCAATTGAGCTCTGCGACTTCCAAACAAGCAAGGCGCAAATCCGCTTTAGCAAGATTTGCCCCGCTCAAATTTGCCCCGCTCAAATTCGCCCCGCTCAAATTCGCACTGCGGAGATCCGAGCGGCGCAAACAAGCCCCTATCAACTTGGCATTGCTCAAAAAAGACCAGCTCAAATTAGCACCGGTCAAGTTAGCACCAGTGAGGTCTATTTCTCGCAGGTTAACACCGCTTAAACTAGCGCCGCTGAGGTCAATGTGACCAAAGTTGCGCTCTCCCTGTTGATAGCGCTGTAAAAATTCTTGTGTTTGCATTCCGCAGGTTTGGGGGCTGGCAATTTAGCTGTTTTAGGACGCGCGGTTCAATAACTTTAACTCTAAGGTGTGCACGGAACACGATCGGGCTAGGCATGGGGAAACTACCTCTACTACTTACTGGCAGAACTCACGTCCTCCGGGTGATCCGTACCCCCTTTACCCTTATAGATAGCAGCTCAAAGGATTTGTTACGTAAGTTCTCTTTCTACTACCAGCTTGACAGACTTTTGTAACTTCAAGTAGCAGAGTTGATATCTGATACGCTGCCCCGTCGGAGAGTGTTTTTACCTAAAGCGCTGCAATTCTTGCTGCAAGTAGTTTCCCCATTTAGTCGCTAGAGGAATTTCTGTAAAAGGAACCTGCACCGCAGCAGCATCTTTCAACAAAAATTCGAGGGCGATTGGACTTCCCGAACTCGGCGGCGACTCTAAATCAACTGCCTGAGAGTTGACTAACAACCGCAGCGACTGCACGTCTTTTAAAGAAAAAGTTTGCAAATTCACAGGCCCGCTGCGAGTAGGTTTTCCCCAAGTTAAACTGTCTTCTTGCTGACCGAGTACAGCATAAATATCGTACTTGGCTTTAGCGAATTGTTCGGCCCAGACGCGATACGCTTCCAGCTTTTGATACTCGTTCCATCCAGCCCAAGCTAGAGAAATAAAAATTGCCAGCAGCGGCAGCCACATTAAACCTCTTTCCATGCAATACCCTTGTTGAAAATAGTCCAGGTTCTGTTTCTCATCTTCTCTCATGATACAATTAATTGAACTCCTCAAACTTGCTCTGCAATTTAAACTACAAATTAGAGCAATTTTTGTTCGAGCAACAGCCACCCCCGAAAACTACCAAACGCCCGCGTGCGAGATATCCACAAGCCGCAGCAAGGAAAACTGGCGCTGGCGGTGAAAATTGGGTTATTGTGGTGAACACGCCTTCCCTAAACGGACGATCGGCAATGAAAAAGTTTTTCCTTCTGTGCTTATTTTTAATCGGGCTCGGCTGGGCGATTTCTAATTTCCCAGGACTTGCTACTCAAGGCACTTACGACTCGATTGTGCTGGATTTCCGCGAAGATTTGGGTGCTGCTGAGATTGCGAAAGAAGTAAATGCGATCGCCCAACAGTACCAAGTGGCACCGCGACTCAACAGCGAATTCTCAGCGGCCGACAATGTATATGTAGTTAAGGGCGATCGCACTTTGCTAAACGCCCTGAGAAAATCGAATTTGGCTAAAGATACCGAATACATTGAACCGAACTTTGTCTACAGCGCTTTCGAGATTCCCAACGACCCCATGTATACCAAGCAGTGGAATCTCCGCAGCATCAACGTAGAATCTGCGTGGAACGAAACCAAAGGCAGCGGCACAACAGTAGCGATAATTGACACGGGTATTACTCCAGTCGCTGACTTAAAAGAAACCAAATTTGTACCGGGCTACGACTTTGTAAACGATCGCGCCGAAGCCTACGACGACAACGGCCACGGTACTCACGTCGCAGGTACTGTCGCCCAATCAACTAACAACAATTACGGCGTCGCAGGCATTGCCTACGAAGCAGCTTTAATGCCACTGAAAGTCTTAAGCGGCAGCGGTGGCGGCACGGTTTCTGACATCGCCGAAGCGATTAAATTTGCTGCTGACAACGGCGCAGATGTCATCAACATGAGTCTCGGCGGCGGTGGCGAAAGTCAGTTAATGTCCGAGGCGATCGACTACGCCCACTCTAAAGGCGTTGTGATCATCGCAGCCGCCGGCAACTCCGGCGACAGTTCCGCTTCCTATCCCGCCCGCTATCCCCACGTCATCGGCGTTTCCGCCCTCGGCCCCGACGACGAAAAAGCCTCTTATTCCAATTTCGGCGCAGGGGTTGATATTGCAGCCCCCGGCGGTTCTGAAATGGGCAAGATCCTGCAAAGTACGATCGACCCGGAAACCGGCGCAGAAGTCTTTGAAGGCTACCAAGGTACTAGCATGGCTTCTCCCCACGTTGCAGCCGTTGCAGCCCTTGTCAAGGCTTCCGGCATCACAGAACCAGACGAAATTCGCAGCGTACTCTTGCAGTCCTCGCGAACTGTCACTGAAGATCCGTTAAACCATTTTGGTTCAGGACACCTAGACGCAGCCGCAGCAGTTCAGCTAGCCCAGCGCGGACAAATCAACTTCCGCGATTTCTTCCGCTGGCTGCGCGATAACGGCTATCTCAACCCCCGCTTTTGGATTGACGGCGGTGCAGTGGCCCTGTTGCCTAAAATTGCAATGGTGCTGGGTTCTTACCTGCTGGCTTTCTTTATGCGGAATTATTTTCCGTTCCAGTGGACTTGGGGCTTTTCCGGCGGCTTGATGGCTGGTAGTTCTGGGTTCTTTTTCCTGCGAAACTTGTTTGTATTTGACTTGCCGCAGTGGCCGCTGCGGGTGATGGGCAGTTCTATTCCCGAACTCGGCGGTGCAATTAATGGCAGCAGTATGCTGAATCCATTTTTTGCTAGCGTTTTGATTCCTGGGATTTTGATTGCTTTACTGTTGGGACATCAACAGTGGAAGTGGATCGCGATCGCAATTTCGATCGGTTTTGCCAGCAGTTTAGCGGTGAATGCTTTTGTGTCTCCCACAGTCTGGGGATTGGGCACAGGTTTGGTATCACAAACATTTTTGATTGTCAATGCTTTACTGTGTTTCGGACTGGCGCGTTTAGCAATTAAAACAGAGGTGCGATCGGCATGAGTATTACTGTCAAGGGTGTAATTGAACGCAAAGGATTTGGCCCGGGCACTTGGGCTTTGGTGGGCGAAGATGGGGAAACTTACGAACTTAAGGATGCTGCTTCTGAGTTGAAAAAAGCTGGTTTGAAAGTCAGCGTTAAAGGTGAAGTCCGCAAGGATGTGATGACTTTTGCTATGATCGGCCCGGTTCTTGAAGTGCAGTCTTTTGAGGTGTTGTAGGTCGATCGACTAATCCAGCTTTCGAGCAAAAAAAACCCCGGCCAAAATTGGCTGGGGTTTATTAATCAGGGTGCATCTACTAATTTAATCTCCCGCCTCATATCACCTCTTTCAGGACACTTTGGCAGAATTTCCTATAATTTGTGGTGAGGGCGTGTGATCGCAAAAAAAAAACCGGCCAAAATTGGTCGGGAGTTAATTAATCAGGGTGCATCTACTAATTTAGTCTCCGGTTCGAGGTGTACCTGTTCCGGACAGTTTGGCAGAATTTTGGAGAATGTGTGGCTAAGGGTGCGATCGACAAAAAAAACCCGGCCAAAATTGGTCGGGAGTTAATTAATCAGGGTGCATCTACCAATTAAGCTTCCTGAGAATTCCAGCGCAATCCGGACACTTACCACTAAAAACTCAAAACTATTTTCGGTGAACCAGAGTTGCACTAGCTTGGTCTGTCGGAACTAGCAAGACTTCGCTAATATTGACGTGGGGCGATCGCGTCGCGCAAAAATACACCACATCCGCTACATCGTCAGCAGTCAGTGGTGTTAATCCTTGATAGACATTTTTGGCTTTTTCTGAATCGCCGTGAAACCGGACATTGCTAAATTCTGTTTCCACCAAACCCGGCTCTATTTCCGTCACCCGCACTGGTGTTCCCAAAAGGTCTTGTTTCAACCCTTCAGAAATAGCTCTCACTGCTGCTTTGGAAGCGCAATAAACATTGCCTTTCGGATAAGCTTGGCGGCCTGCTATTGAGCCGATATTCACTACATGGCCCCGTTCTCGGCTTACCATTCCCGGCACGATCGCGCGAGTCATGTAAAGCAAGCCTTTAACATTGGTATCAATCATTTCTTCCCAATCTTGGAAGTTGCCTTCGTGTAGTTTGTCTAAACCACGGCTCAATCCCGCATTATTAATCAGAATATCGATGTTTTTCCAGGCATCGGGAAGCGCAGCTATCGCCGCTTCGACTTGCGGGCGATCGCGCACGTCCAATTCTACCAAATAAATCTCGTTCGCCGACGCAATCGATTTTGTTTCTACAAGTTCGTTTGCCAGTCGATCGAGCTTTTCAAGACGGCGGGCTGCTAAAATTAGTTTGGCTCCACCTTGGGCGAATATCTTGGCACAGGCTGCTCCGATACCGCTACTCGCACCTGTAATGAAAACAATTTGATTTTGGATAGAAATCATTTTTAATAAGAAACAAGATGTATTAAGCGCAGAGGTCGCAGAGGACGCAGAGAGAAGAGGGAAGAGGGAAAAACTTAGTTTTTAGTTGGCATCAAATCAAGTTTGATCACTTAACCATAATTTATGTAAGGGCTGGTTTACCTGATTCTCTCATTTGTATTAGAGATTTTAATGAACCTGCCACTACATAAATTACCTACATAATCCATAACACCTACTTTTATTACTTGACAACCCGCAATCGCACACTAACCGTTGCAATTCCGCCTTGTCGCATCAAAACTGCTGAAACCCACCGATTTTCGGGCGTAGCCGGAGCTTTACCTACTTTAAAAATCCCCCCGGAATTTAGCAACTCCAGCTCGACTTCTGAGGAATTAAAAAAGGTTTTTTCGGTAATGGGTTCCTCCAAAACACTCCCTATTAAAATATCATCCCCGATCGGCTCTCGCACAATGGCATCAAAATGGTACTCTTCGCCCACCTTAACTTGATCCGGAAAATTCACTTGAATTGTGGGAGGATTTTGGCCAGAACTAAGCTGAGTTTGTTCTGCTAAAATCTCTTGACTAACTATTTTTTCACCTTCAAAGCGCTGCTGGGAACGGATGGTAGCTTTGAGACTTAATTCTCTGCCATCCTTTTTTTGAGTGCCGGCAATTGTAGTTATGGTTTCTGCAATAATCGCGCTACCTTCGGTTTTCCAAGATTTGATCTCGGTGCGGTAATTTAAACTCGGATATCGATCCCAGAGTTGGGTGAGGGCTTTTTCCATGATGCGGCTGTTTAAGCCATCAGAATGAGTGAAATTCGGGCTGTAAAATGCCATGACTGCTTTGACATCGCGCCGGTTGGCCGCTGCGTCAATTTCTGTTAGCACTTTTGTGAGTGCGGCAGGCGCATTTGCAGGGGTTTGGGCGATCGTTTGGGGAGTCGCCGCGATCGCACCGATCGCTCTTACTGCACTCGGATGCAGTACGCCAACACTTACCACTGTTAAACATAACAACATTTGAGCGATCGACTGCCCGCAGTTAAAGCCAAAAACGATCGCCCGATCGGCTTTTTCTTCCCGACGGCTGGAAAAATACTGAGATACACTTGGCACTAAATTCAAAAAATTACGCATTAGGTGATAATTTGGTTATCTGTCAGGAGTCGTGGCACAGGCAACTGTTCGCCTGCAACGAAAACTGACAACGGAAGGACGGACACGGCACAATCTAATTTTAGATTGCTGATTGAAAATTGGCTGAAACTGCCGGAATAATAAGCATAATAATCTAAAACCTCAAATATAAAATCGATTGACCTGTGGAACTTGTACTTGTAAAAGAAACAAAAACCTTGACAAAAGCCCCCCTCCGGTTGTTGGTTGCAGCTAGTGGCACTGGTGGACATTTATTTCCCGCGATCGCCACCGCTAGTCAGTTGAACGACTGTCAGATCGAATGGCTAGGAGTCCCAGACCGCATGGAAACCGAGTTAGTTTCATCCCTTTACCCCCTCCACACGATCGCCGTTGAAGGCTTGCAGCAGCGATTTGGACTCGGTACAGTGCGAATTTTGGGTGGACTCGCCGGCTCGATCCTTCAGGTGCGGAAGTTGCTCAAAGCGGGAAATTTTCAGGGAGTCTTTACTACGGGCGGTTACATCGCAGCACCGGCAATTCTGGCGGCCCGCTCTTTGGGTTTGCCGGTGATTCTCCATGAATCTAATGCAATTCCGGGGAAGGTGACACGCTGGTTTAGTCCTTTGTGCACTGCTGTGGCGATCGGATTTGAAGCAGCAGCCCAGCATTTACCCCGCGCCAAAACGGTGGTTGCTGGTACACCGGTGCGATCGCAATTCCTCGCCCCCCAACCTCTAAGTTTGCCAATTCCTGACAGTGTACCTGTAATTTTAGTCATGGGCGGCTCTCAAGGTGCTGTCGCAGTCAATAAGTTAGTGCGCGAGTGTGCTCCGGCTTGGTTTGAGGCAGGTGCTTGGGTAGTTCACCTCACCGGAAATAATGACCCGGATGCTGAGAGTTTGAAACATGAGCAATATTTGTCAATGCCATTTTACGACAATGTGGCGAGTTTGTTGCAGCGAGCAAATTTAGCAATTAGTCGATCGGGCGCGAGTGCTCTAACAGAATTAGCAGTGACGGCGGTACCTTCTATTTTAATTCCTTTTCCTCACGCCGCTGACGACCACCAAAGATTTAATGCGGAAGTATTTGCTAAAGCCGGCGCCGCCGTGGTATTCCGTCAAAGCGAACTGACAGCAGATGTGTTGCAAAGCAAAGTGTTGTATTTGTTAAGAGATTCCGAATATTTGGCAAAAATGTCTCAAGCTGCTGCTCAATTAGCCGTGAGAGACAGTACCGAACGTTTGGCAAATTTGGTCAGGCAATTGGTGGTGAGGTGATAGTTTTTAGGAGTTTTAACCGCAGATGAAGGCAGATTAACGCCGATGAACGCAGATGATGACTGATGTTTTACACGATATGGGAGCGGATGAATTTAACTACTGATTCTAATCCTTCTTTAGTCTTCAAGTTAGTAAACACAAAAGGCTTCTCCCCGCGCATCTTTTTAGCGTCCCGTTCCATCACGCCCAAATCTGCTCCCACAAAAGGGGCGAGGTCTATTTTATTAATTACTAATAAATCTGATTTAGTAATTCCTGGGCCGCCTTTGCGCGGAATTTTATCACCCGCAGCGACATCGATTACGTAAATTGTTAAATCTACTAACTCCGGGCTAAAAGTTGCCGCCAAGTTATCGCCGCCGCTTTCGACAAATACTAAATCTAAATCAGTGAATTTTTGTTCTAACTCTTCTATAGCTACTAAGTTTATCGAAGCATCTTCGCGGATTGCTGTGTGGGGACAGCCTCCCGTTTCTACGCCCAAAATTCGATCGCTCTCTAAAGCTTGACTCCGAACCAAAAACTGGGCATCTTCCTGAGTATAGATATCATTAGTAACAACCGCAATCTGGTATTGCTGTCGCAGCGCCTTGCACAAAGCATCAAGTAAAGCAGTTTTCCCTGAACCAACCGGCCCAGCAATTCCTACACGAAAAGCACCCATAGCGATTTTAGATTTTAGATTTTAGATTTTCTGATTTTCAACTCCGAAACAACCGAGTGTACTGAGTTTCGTGCGCCATGCTAGCCAGTCCTAATCCCCAACTGCAACTGCCAAGCTCATCATCTTCTAATTTTAAAACTTCTTGGGTCGTACAGCTAATTTGAGACTGCAAATCTAACAGTAACTGTTGACCGGCTGTTTGACCGAGGGGAATCAGTTTCACGCCCGCACTTGCCAAATTGGCAGCCCAACTGTACAAATATCCTAACACGGCCGCTTCCTCTTCAATCTGCCAGTTGGCGGCCGCAATGCCAAAGCCGATCGCAAAATTGCACTGATTGCCGCCAGATTCCACGAATTCTTTTACAATTGTTGTTAATCCAGAAGAAACAGGCGATCGCAACTCCAACAGCAACCTCAGCAAAGTCCGCCCCATTTGCCAACTTTGCAAGCGCAACTCTTCTGTTTCCTTAGTAGCAGTCGCCCAAGCATTCCAGTAATTCAAAGCGGTCAAATCCCCAATCTGGGCCGCCCTCAAAGCCCGTACCACCACACCGGCTTCTACCCGAACAGCCCCGAATTGCAGCGAATTTTCTAACCAATTTCTCAAAGTAATCTCGCTGTCGATCGCACCGGTTTCTACCAGACTTTCGATTCCCTCAGAATAACTATAAGCTCCCACAGGTGCAAAAGCTAGCTGCAACAAACATAAAAGTTGATTGTTCACTGTTGACTGTTGACTGTTGACTGTTGACTGTTGACTTCTTGAATGACCGAAACCAATTTGGTCATAAGCCGTCGGATTCATCGGTAGCAGTAAATCTAAAATCTAAAATCTAAAATCTAAAATCTAATGGTTGTGCCCGTAAGCGCCCATTTCTGGCTGAAACGGCACAATTTCCTCTGTTACTTCCAAACCCATTTTTTCTAGCATTCCCTGCAACACAGAGTCGGGAGAAAGCCTTAAATAATTATCGGCAATTTCTAAAGCTACGTGACGGTTTCCTAAATGATAAGCCGCCCGCATCAGTCGCAGCGGACTCGATGCCCGCGCTGTCAGCACCGGTTCGGGTTTTGCACTTACCAGTACCAAACAGCTACCGTCTTCCGACTGCAATAAATCTCGATCGCGCAATACGGTACCTCTGGGCAAACTCAGGTGCAGCTTTTCCCCCGTCTCCGTCTCGAATCGGTGGCGACTGCGAGTGCGATCGTCCGCCGTCATTGGTACAGTAAAGCTGACAATAGCATTGGGATTTGCAGGTAAATGTTTTGTGAATGTTAGCATTTTTCTATTCTATTCCTCAGAGCAATTCACTTGACATCTAGTTTTTGAGGAATATATTTTTTATAGCCGAAGGAACAAGGAAGAATGAAGTTGTAATTTTCACTTCAGGTTTCAGCAATTAAAAACTTCTTAATCGTCTTGGCAATCACTATATCTCCTTGCCATTTACAGCAAGTTGAAAAATATTCATCTCTCTGAACCGCTCCCGTTATGGCTTTCTTACCAAATTTTTGTTATTTTTTCAAGCACTTGATCACAGACGATCGCCCTTTTTTCTAAAATATTTGCATACCGTCTAGTAACTCGAACAATTGAAATCTCCAATATATTGTTGGGGGGAGTAGGGGTTAGGCCTCATGCCTGCCCAAAACCTGCTTTTATGGAGAAGTCTAATAGAACGGGAGAGGCAGAAAGACTCAAACCCTCAAGCTTATTGATTGCCCGCTTGTTGCAGTCGCAGCAGCTCGGCTTGAATTCGCTGTTTGACTGCCGGATTCGCTTGCTGGAGCAAAGTGAGCTGGTTGAAGCGACTAACTGTCAAACCATTGGTTTCGATAACTTTTTTAGCTTGTTGGCAGTAATTCACTGCGATGCCGCGAACACCTCCAGACAGCCTATTAATTTCCTGAGTTTCGTTGCACACTACTCTGGGAACCGAGCCCCCAGCCATTCCTTTAATTTCGTTATAAGCTTCCACCCGTCTAGGTTCTATTGCCAACACAGCACGAGCGTAGCTAGTAATTTCTTCGCTGCTAATTTCTTGAGCTTGGGCTGCAGATCCGAAAACGAGGTTTGGGGATTGTCCATACAAACCGGGCGCCCACCCGCTAGCTAAAGCTGCTGCAGAAAAGATGCCAAGCAACAGCGATTGTCGCAGCATCCGGTTTATGCCAAATTTAGAGGTGTTTAGTGAGGTGTTCATGGTCGTCGGTGATTGATTGCGTGTAGATAAAAATGACACAGCGCTTGGAGGCTCAATCTTTTTGAATAATATGGTGGGTAAAAAGTTCCTGCCGTTGGTGACTATTTTGAATTCCAGCAGGATGGTTGGGGAGTTGCTACGACGATCGACTTTTTAGCAAATTCGATAATTTCATTCATTCTAACATCTGTGGGAAGTTGACAAAATTCAAACTTTAGATGGTAATTTTAATTACAGAGCCTTACTGAATTGCCTCTCCCAATAATTCTCAAAGCGCAAATATTAAATAATTCTAAAAGTTCTTGACAAATTACTCGCATTATTTAGTCTACGCGCGAGCGATGCTATTCCGAATGCGTGTGCCTTCGGTGAAGGGTCGGGAATCACCTGCAAGGCAAGGTCAAATTTAGCCATAATCGCACTCATCAATTCCCGCGATGATTTATTTAATGTTAAGCGATGGTGCATTTGTCGATCGAGAAAATCCCCGGCTGGTTTGGCTGCTGACGGAGGCAGAGCCAGAACCAAAAATCACGTTTTACTACCGGAAGATAGAGGCCGCAGCAGGGAACTAGACATTAAAATCTTGTTATTAAAATGCGCGCTCTCTGTTGTCGGCAGTCAACGGGCAGACCTTCGATTCCAGTTCTCGCTTCCTCCAGTTTGGGGCTGTGAAAACTTGTCTGGGAGTTACCCAGAAACCTGCTTTTTCTACGAAATAAAATCGTTACAGCCACCAGTAAGAGCAGACAAACCCGGAAAGCTGGAATTTTTGTGCCTCAGTTTTCTTGTCATCTCGATCGCAGATAGCGACTTTTGGCAAGCATTATCGCAGCAATTTAACAATTATTAATTACCCATTGCCCATGAAAAGTCAAAAAGAAATTTGGCGAGTTATTCTCGCAGTAGCTATGAGTATTGTAGGCGTGCTGCACTTTGCAGTACCCGCACCTTTTATCAGAATCGTGCCGCCCCAGCTTCCTTACCCAGAAGCCTTGGTTTATATCAGCGGTTTTTTCGAGATTTTGGGCGGCATTGGGCTGTTAGTTCCTCCTGTCAGCAGGGCGGCGGCATGGGGATTAATTGCCTTGTTTATTGCCGTGTTTCCAGCTAATATCAATCAAGCCGTCAACAACATTCCGATAGAAGGGATTCCCCACAACCAATTACTGTATTGGTTGAGGCTGCCTTTTCAAGCTGTCTTCATTGCTTGGGCCTGGGTTTATACCCAACCAGACGAAGGTAAACCCCGCGCTTCTATAGTTCCAGATAGAACAGAAAACGCCCAATGAAGCAGTTCGACTACTCTTTGGATTTTAAGAACATCGACTTTCGACAGCACCCCGAACTTTATCGGGTAGGGAAAGGAGAACAGGGAGTGCTGTTGGTGGAACCCTACAAAGGAGAAATTCTGCCTTTCTGGAGATTTAAGACTCCTGAAATTGCCAGGGAGTCCAGCAGCAAAATTTACTCCTTGTTTTTAGAGTATCTCGATCGCGAAGATTTTGTTGGGGCCGACATGGCTCGCAAGTTCTTGCAAATGGGGTATACTCGATCGCGTCGCTACGCCAACCACAAAAGCGGTCGAAAATACCAGCAAAACCCTCAGAAGCTGAAGTCTGTTGCAGAGCAAACCGCAGCTCGAAAAGATATTTTGCCGTTAGAAGCAGATCCGGTGAAAGCAGAATCCGCGGCTATTTTTCAAGAGAAATGGATGCTGGCCAAAATCAACGAGAAATATCTCGAGCTTTTAGCCAGACACCGCCAGATGTACGAATCTTATTTAGTCAACCCTGAGGATTGACATACATTTACAAAAACTCAGGACTTACACTTTAGCCTTGTCGGCAGCAGTGTAGTTGTGCTTGCCTATCTGGGCCGCACCTATTGGCGTGGCCCTACTATTTACTCGTCATCTTCTTCTGTTTGCCACTGTCGCCAAATTTCAAAGGCATTAAAGCCCCTGTATTGCAGGTAATTCAAGACTTTGCCCTTGGTTTTCGGATCTGCTTTACCCCAAGTATCGATCTTGTATTTCCGCATGACTTTGGCTTTTAATTCGGCCAGTTTTTCTGCTTCGGAGTCCTGATTTTCGGCAATTTCTTCTTCCCAGACTTGCTCGAACAAATCGTTGGTAATTCCTTTTTGCAGGCACTTGCGCTTGATGGCCGACTTCCCGTATTTGCCTGCTGCAGAGGCGATCGAGTTTGCCACCAAGCGAGTGTCAGACTGATAGCCGCGGTCTTGAATTTGCGCGATCGCCTCCAATATTTCCTCATTGCCAAAACCTTTCTCTTGCCCCTTTTTGCGAAGTTCAGAGGCACTGTAGTCTTTGCGGGACAAGAGAAAATAGAAATAGTCAAGACAGCTCATCAGTTCAATCGAAGGGTGGCGCGCAAATACTCGTGTAGCGAATGCCAAATCCAGTCGCCTTGCCATCGGCTGACTGCATCGCGATCGCCTCTATTCTTCTGTATCCTCCTCTTCATCATCCACTTCCACATCCGGTCTGTCCACATCGATCTGAATCAAGCGAATGTGCTTGTATCCGAGCTTAATTTCAAACTCGTCTCCCGGCTTTAATCCCATTTCTTGGGTATAATTTGCCCCGATCACGATCGAGCCATTCTTGTGAACGCTAGCTCGATAACTCGCTTCTCGCCCGCGTCCGTCTGCTTTCGACTTCTCTAGCTCAATGCCCTTAGCAGCTAACACTGCATCGTAAAACTCAGCCAGATTAATCCGGGTTTCTCCACTTTTGCTGACCGTGAAGTAGCCGCAAAGCTTTGCAAGTTCTCTGCGCGGCAAATCACTGCCTTTGATTTTTTGAAGCAGACCTTTTCCTGTTAAGGGTGCTGTAGCTGTTTCTGCCATTGACCGTACCTCGCTTATTGGACTTTACTTATATCAATTACAACACATTAGATTAACTTTGTTTCACTGTCAATACTAATAATTCTCAATATTTAAGATTCTGGATAAATTTCTGCGGTCTCAAGACCGGGGGTGCAAGTAAGGATGCTCGAAGGGCGATCAATTTGCTGCTTGTGGCCCAAATGCTTGCGTAAGCCTCTCTTGCGATCGCGCGGGAAATTATTGTCGCAAATTAAATGCTTTACTTTTTTACACTAAAGTCTGTTCCCTGCATTCACCAATCCCTGATCGAGTCTGTGGTCAAGGTAAAAACAAGACAGCCATGAATCGAAATACCTAGAGCGTGGCCGCTGCAAATCTGCCGAAAGCATTTACCGGCCGGGGTTAACTTTTACCTCAACAAGGGGAGACAGCACTTGTTCTCGATGCCCCTGCCAGCTACTTGCAAAACCAGTTTACAAAAAGAATCCAACTGTAGGCAAGCTCCAAACCCTTATGGAATAAGTCATTCCCAATTCTTCAATCTAAAATCTAAAATCTAAAATCTAAAATGGTATAAACCCTATTTTTCGGGCGGAAAATCCCCTCAAAACCCCAAATACCAACGAGCAATCTTCTATTAAGGTGTTGGGCATATAACTTCCACAGAACGCAGTCTGGGGAAGGCAATCCGGTAAAAATTGAAGGAAATTTCACCTGTTCGTTGAACGGGTTTAAGCTAAAAGCCGACTCAATGGGCGCGGCGGCAGAAACATCGCACAGCAACTAGGAGGGGAATAGTTTTGATCGGGCGAGATTGCTTCGCGACTCTTAACACTTCGCCACGAATCAGTAGATGTCTAGGCGGAACTCGGGAAAATCTTCCTCCTGTGGCCCCAAGGCAGAGAATTTGAGATTATTTCCACAGGGGAATTGAAAAAGACCGAGTTAAATGCACAACAGCTTAAATGTTTGATGCACTACAAATTAGCAGCGGTTCCCCACAGGGAGTTTCGGTGCGAATGTATTGGTTTCCACTCATGGCCTGTAAACTGCCACACTCTCAAAATTTATACACCAACTGGAGGAGCCCGTCAAACTCACGCCGCTTCCATAATTAATTATTGTGAAATATAGCAACCGCGCTGACGGTGAGGACGTTCTTAATTGTGGCCACTCTGGCTTTTATTGTCTTGTGCCGAATGATGAATGCTCCTGCTGGCGAATCAGCCCGCTCAAAAACGCATACAAGCCACCGACTCCTGTCGTGGAGAGATCAAAATTTTAGAGTTTTGTTCCAGTTCCCAGATTTATCTGTGGAGTAAATTTAAAATCTAAAATCCTTCGACTCACGGCTCAAGCCGAAGTCTAAAATCTCAAATTGACTGACGAATACTGCATCAAGCAGTCCCGGACTTACTCTCTCGACGAGAAACCCAGTTTCTTCTTAGATGCTTGGTTGGGCTGCTGCTTATTTGGGGTAAAAACCGGCTTGATGAACGTAAGTCCGAGATTTGATCGAGCAGCATACTTTTGATAACTTTTCTAGTGGCTGCAGCGAATGGCCAGCAAAAACCCCACCCAGTTTGGAGCCAGGCCAAGAGGGTCTAAATTCAGCATTGCAGTGGGCGATCGCTTTTAGTGACGTTGTTGTAGGTAATTTTGCGACAGGGGAGTCCGTACCGCCGGCAGTAACTCTTCTGGTTTCGTGCCTCGCTGGTTCGAGTACCGCCACCCAAAAAAGCCAGCACTCAAAGCAACGGGCAATAAGCAAAGCATCACGACCACAGATTTGTTCAATCCCGGTTTTTTTAACGGTTTCTGAGTCGGTACAGCGGCGCGAGTTGCTTGGATCACCGAACACTCAGAATTAGGAATAGAGGACGGCGAAGCCGTCGGTGAGTTCGGTGAATTAGTAGCATCGGGTCGATCGTTCTGGTGAACCCAATCCCTACGATCTTTTAATTGGTCGGGAAAGTATTCCCAGACTTCGCCATCACAACTGTCTGACTCATGCGATCGATTGGCTGGGATTGGGGGGTGTTGGGCGATCGCCGAAACCGAAGACGGAGCCTTCCATTCTGTACCCGCGAGCGCCGGTTGCGTTCCCGAGGCGATTATGTGCACCATAGAACCGGATGTCGCACTGTGGGCTGGCGCCCCGGTCAGATAGCCGTCAAAGTCCGGGTGCTGGTAGAGAATCGGCAAAGCCCAGTATAGCTGGTGAGAACCATAGGCAGAAATTAGGCCAGCTCTGGCCCGGCTCAGGCTGAGATCGACTGGATAGCCTTGATTGAGATTGCGGTAAAACAGCCGCGTCAGAGTTAGGGCTACATCGTCGGGGATGCTTTCTGCCATTGCTAGCACTGCCGGAATGCCCCGCTTCACTAGAGCTTCGGTTAAGTTTCGTTCCGGGCTGTCGTCCGCGAGGTCTGAGGGGTCGCCGTAGGCGCCGCGGCAGGAGTTGAACACGGCCATCTGAATACCGTTGTTAACGAGCAATCCAGCTAAGTCGTCGCCACTCAAGGTTTCGGTTAAGCCGGTGCGGCTGCTGACTAGGTAGAGTTCGCCACCTCTGGAACCTAAGTTGCTGTGGCCTGCGTAGTGCAGGACTTGGTAGTGTCCTTGTTCTAGGGCTTGGGTAAGTTGTTCTCGATCGGGCTGTTCGAGAATAGTCAGTTGAATTTCCGGGGAATGGGGGCTGTTTTTGAGAGGATTACCGGTGCGGTTTTGGAGTTCTTGTTGCAGGTGGAGCACTTCTCGCTTGAGCTGCAAGCTGTCTCGATCGCTTGGAGAGGCGATCGCCATTAAAATTTTTAGTGGCCCGCCACTAGGCAGTATCCGGGTTTGTTTGAACAAACTTGTACCTGGTTGGTAGCGAGAAAACACGACATCGGTGCCAGTTGCCAAAGGGCGATCGCCGGCGTGCAGAACTTCCCACGGCAGCCGTGGCAAGCGCCGGCCTTTGAGGCCGAGCCGCAGTTGCAGCACTTCTCGGCGGTGCTGGGCAATGCCTTGAGCGCAAGTCCAGCTATCGCGCAAGTTTCCTTGAAACAGCCCACTGTATAATTGTTGCCCCAGGGCTACTAAATTCGGCGCTGAGTTGTGTCCCGAACGGGAGAGGCCGCGACCAGCAAAATTGGTTCCCTGTACTGCTTTTCCCTGGAGCAAGCCCACCAGTGGGTCGTTCATCAGTTGAGCAGACAGTGCAAGCCATTCGTCGATCGGCCAGCGGACTTGTTGTTCGGCTAAGGGTACACCGGGTGCAACCCTTTCTGTCCGCACTAGATATTCGTCGTCCCCAACAGGGGTGACTGAGAGTTGAAATTCCTGGCTCACGGATTTAGCGCCCTCCCGCCTTAATTCTGAATTTGCCTGCGTTTTTGTGGCTAGCAATAGCACTCGGCAACATATTTTTTACTCTTTTAATCAAAGTTTCTGAATTCGCTTCCCCCGATCGGGCGATCGCTAGGGTGATATATATTTGTTCAAACACTTTGAGGATATAAAAGTTGTACTTTAATAACAGTTTATTAGTTTTGATTGCCCTGTGGCTCGATGAAAGCCGAATTTTCTCCAATCTTGCTATCTTTGACATTTTGCACCTCTACCGCAGACCCCTTTAGATTCGTCGTGAACTTGAGTTTCTCATTGCTGAGTAAAGTTAAAGTGGAGGCACTTTACCAGGCGGATCTCTAGTTCTTATTAAAATTACTTCGGCTCTCACCAACGGCTTTCAGGGCAATATCGCAGGCAAAGTTGAGTATTTTTTTTTTTTTCGATCGGTCGATCGGTCTTTACCGCTTATCCTCTACCACCAACCCCCCATGTGTAATCTTGATTTTGTGTCAATTAATTAATTGGTCAGCCCTGGATTCTCATCCGTAAGCCCTCCGCCCTCATCCTTAAGACTTCAGTGGCGATCGGTAATCGATAGTTGACCCTCGATAATTGCTAATAACTTATTGCTAATTTACCACTTTCATGATATAGAAAATTTTTAATTTAACTGTCTTAATCTAGTTAAAGTTAAGCAGCAAAAATAAACTTAAGTAGCCAAGAACTCTCAACAATACAATGGCAATCAAATTATTCCGGTACTCTCAAGCAACCATCATTTTTGGCATCTAGAGGATTACGCCTCATCAGGTCGGTTTCTCGGAGAATTATTCGATTTGGTAGCGAAGCCTCTACAAAGCAACTGGGTTTGGCAGCCTCGCCGTGGGTCATTCTCGCTCAAAATGCCGATCGAGCTTGCAACTATCACCAAAAACGACTTCTGCACTAATACTACTTTTTGAAAAATTTTGCAATCCGTCTTGAGATAGATATATTTTGGCAAAACTCTTAGTATTGAGCCGAAAAAAAAACTTTTTCTCAGTTCGCGAGGTTTCCTCGAATCGAGAGAAAATTGTGCAACTAAAAATTAGAACAAATATTTGCCCCGGCGAATTATCTAAATTTCTAATTACTCATCGGGAACTAAAATTAGAAGCGTGCAGTCGTTTAGTCAAGAGATTCAAATCCTAAGTCAGGGAAGGATTTGTCAAAGCTGGGAGTGTTACACAACTTCAATACACCCAGCCGAGATCGGAAAAAAAGCAAGGGTAAAATTTGGGGGATACAGGTTTTGGGTAGTTATTTGGGAGTTGTCAGTTGCGAGTTTAAATTCAGCTAATTCACTGTAGAAATTACGTAGAAAATCTACAATCAGAGGCCCTTCGGCGCCGCTTACTGTAGAAATTACCGAGAACATCTTAAATGCTCGGAGCTTCAGCGCAGCAATTACAGTGTAGGTTGCGGAGCAATTAATTTTGATACGCAATTGCAGAATATAAAACTCGCAACACAATGAAAAAAACCTTGCCGTTTAAGTGGCATCTATAATAGTAAAGAGAAGGAGACGAACTCCTCTAGCAGGCGAAAGCATGAAGTTAAAAAAAAATCTTCTGCAGCCTCCTGTTTGCTGATAAATTGATTCTAAGAAGCTTACCATTTTTTGGGAAATATCAACGATGGACGACCTAATTTCGTTGGAAGAAGGACAGGGAACACTTTTTCCAGTTCAAAATGAAACACAAAATCCTGTCGAGGGTTTAGGCAACAACACCCCTACAATTTCCGATCAGGAGTTAGCCGATTTAATTAACCAAGCACTCGCCGAAAACACCGAGGGCGTTACCGCCAAATTTCCGAATCAGTCTAACGGCGCATCCACAACAGGTGTCGGCGATGATGATGACGATGATGATGACGATGATGATGATGATGATGATGATGATGATTTCCAGACCATCGGAGGTACTGATGACGATGACGATGACTTAGATGATGACGATGACTTAGATGATGATGACGATGATGATGATGATTTCCAGACCATCGGAGGTACTGATGACGATGACGATGACTTAGATGATGACAACGGCATCGATCGCCGCCGAACCGTCCGCGGTACCGATGACTCTGACCTAATTGTCGCCACGGGCAATCAGGATGAGATATTCGGCCTAAAAGGCGAAGACACACTCAGAGGACACCGTGACAAACCAACTACACTGTACGGCGGTAAAGGTGACGACGATTGCGAGGGCGGCGATGACGACGATCAAATAAAGGGCGATCGCGATAAAGACGACGTTAAGGGTGGCAAAGGCAACGACACCCTTAACGGCGGTAAAGATAACGATACCGTGATCGGCGGCGAAGGCAACGACGACTGCGAAGGCGATGACGGCGATGACTGGGTCCACGGCAAGGAAGGAAAGGATAAGGTTAAGGGCGGCGCCGGCAACGATAGCATCTACGGTGGCAAAGACGACGACGATTGCAAGGGCGACGAAGGCAACGATAACGTCCGGGGCGATCGAGGCAACGACGATTGTGAGGGCGGCGACGGCAACGATACCGTTAACGGCGGTAAAGATAACGATACCGTGAAGGGCGGTGCAGGCAGCGACAAGTGTGAAGGCGACGACGGCGACGACAGCGTTAGCGGCGGCACCGGTAACGATACCGTGAACGGCGGTGGCGACAGCGACGTTTGCAGTGGCGACGACGGCGACGACAGCGTTAGCGGCGGCATCGGTAACGATACCGTGAGCGGCGGTGGCGACAGCGACGTTTGCAGTGGCGACGACGGCGACGACAGCGTTAGCGGTGGCGTCGGCGACGACAGTGTGATGGGCGGTGACGGCAGCGACGTTTGCAGTGGCGACGACGGCGACGACAGCGTGATGGGCGGTGCCGGCGACGATAGCGTGATGGGCGGTGCCGGCAACGATACCCTCGTTACTGGCGACGGCACTGACATGGCAGACGGCGGCGACGGCGACGACAGCGTTAGCGGCGGCGGCAACGGCGATGATACGCTGATGGGCGGCGATGGCAACGATACGCTGATGGGCGGTACTGGCAACCATACCTGTATCGGCGGTGCTGGATCTGACGTTTATGGCATCGGTGACCAGCCTGGGGTAAGTGCAGTCATCACTGACTACCAAGACGGCCAAGACAAGTTTGTGCTGACTGGCGGCTTGAACTTTAACAGCTTGAGCTTTGTACAAGTCGATGCTAATACCGAAATTCGGGTCAATAACAGGGCGCTGGTGCGATTGTCGAATGTCAACGCAACGCAGATCGATGCTGGCGACTTTTTAGGAGTTGATCCTCAAACTCAAACTCCAAATCAAACTCCAACTCAAACTCCAACTCCAACTGCGAACCCGATTTTTAACCCTCCGCGAGTCGGAGCTAATAAGAACGGCGTTGCTGGTTCCAGCGGCGGCGAGCAAAAAATTAATCGTGAGTCGTTGGAGTATGTCGATGACCAGCAAGGTCCTGGCGGCATAGTCTACACGATAACCGAGCTGCCCGATCCTACAACCGGCCAACTATTCTTTAAGGGAGTCCCCGTACAACCCGGTTCGACCTTCACTCAAGCAGACATTAACGAAGGCTTTGTAAGTTTCAAAGCGACAGTAGGTTATAAGGGTGAGGCTGGTTTTCGTTTTAAAGTTAGCAACGGCAGAAATGAGTTCTCCGGCCAGCGTTTTAGCTTGATAGTCGAGCAAAATGTCTTTAACTTTGCTGACACCACACAATCTCAAGTTATTGTCGGTTCTGCAACGCTGGATAACGACATCGAAGGCGGCCAGGGTGACGATCAGATTACAGGCGGTCAGGCCGACGACACAATCATCGGCGGCGACGGCAAGGACACAGTTAAAGCCGGCGATGGCAATGACGGTATCGAAGGCGACGATGACGATGACGATCTCGACGGTGGCATCGGCGATGACACAGTAGTAGGCGGTCCTGGGAATGACCGATTAACAGGAAATGAGGGCAATGACACGATCGAAGGCGGCACAGGCACCAATACTCTAATTGGTGGTGGTGGAAACGATCGCTTCCGTTACTCCATTTCCCGGCAAGAGATTCAAACAGTTGCAGAAGCTGACTTTATTCTTGACTTTGATGTCAATAACGATGTTTTAGAGCTTTCTAACGCAGCTTTTAATGTCGGCGCTTCTATCTTGACCCAAGTGAATATTACTGCTAATTCTACTTTTGGGTCGATCAGCGGCGGTAATTTCCTCGACTTCACGACGGATATCACTGTTACCAGCATCGCGAGGTTGCAAGCGCGGTTTGTAGAGTTGGGTGGCAACCCAGACGTGCCTGTTTTCTGTCAGTTTATAGATGCCGAGACCGGCCGTGTGGTGGTGGTATATGGTGTTGCGGGGCGCTTGGACATTGTGGCCAGTTTCTCGCTGAACGTTCGCCTCCAAGCCAGTAACTTTGTCTTCACGGGCCCGCCACTAACTATTCCTGTCGGTACTGCTGGTGCTGACAATGTGGATTTCACCACTTCTCCGGCCCCAGTTAATTACGATGGTTTAGCAGGCGATGACAAGATTGTCGGCAGCAACTTTAACGATAGCCTCAAGGGCGGCGACGGCAACGATACTATCACTGGCGGCCTGGGTTTGGATGTCATAAGCGGTGGCAGTGGTGCGGATCTGTTTGTTTACAGGACAACTAAAGAAGGCGGCGATAAAATTTCCGACTTTACTGTTGGGGTAGACAAATTCGAGTTTAGCGCGAGCGCTTTCGGCAATTTGACTACGACTAACTTTGACGGTGTTAGCGCGGTTTCTCCTGACATTACGGGCAAAGAGTTAGTGATTTTCACAGGCGGAAGTTATGCCTCTTTGGAAGCTGCACAAGCTAAAGCCCTGGGGAATTCTACAAGTGCTGGTTTCTTCGCCTTTACGAATGCGTCGAACGAGACTGTGTTGTATTTTGACTCGAACGGTACGACAGCCGGTGGTTCTACCTTGATTGCGAATCTGGGTACGGCTGCTAGCAATCTGGGAACGGCGGACTTTGTATTTACAGGTACGATCGCCTCTTCTGATAATACGACTACTACCAACTCAGGCAGCATTGTTGATTTAACTGCTGCTGGGAACTCTTACCCAAGCGAGTTTAACAACTTCGGTTCAGGTGCTGGCGGTTACAACTTCACTACTCCTGTCTTATTTACCGGAGATGCGAAGGCTAACAGTGTCACGGGTACTGAGTTTGCTGACATCTTCAGCGGCGGTTCTGGTGCAGATGTTCTGACAGGCGGTGCTGGTGCGGA
>NZ_JAUBSB010000009.1:123525-165360 GCF_036702135.1 Microcoleus sp. LAD1_D3
CTGACATCTTCAGCGGCGGTTCTGGTGCAGATGTTCTGACAGGCGGTGCTGGTGCGGATCTGTTTGTTTACAAAGCAGCAGGCGAAGGCGGCGATACAATTACCGACTTTACTGTTGGGGTAGACAAATTCCAGTTTGTCAGCGGCGCTTTCGGCAATTTGACGACGACTAACTTTGACGCTGTAAGTGGTTCAAATCCGGACATTACTGGTAAAGAGTTAGTGATTTTCACAGGCGGCAGTTATGCCTCTTTGGAAGATGCACAAGCTAAGGCCCTGGGCAATTCTACAACTGCTGGTTTCTTCGCATTTACGAATGCCTCGAACGAGACTGTGTTGTATTTTGACTCGAACGGTACCGAAGCGGCTGGTTCTACCTTGATTGCGAATCTGGGTACGGCTGCTAGCAATCTGGGAACGGCGGACTTTGTATTCACAGGTACGATCGCACCTTCTGCCAATGGTACTACTACCAACTCAGGCAGCGTTGTGGATTTAATCACTAATCCCGGTACTTTCCCGACAAGCGGAGTTAACAACTTCGGTTCTGGTGTTGGCGGTTACAACTTCAGCACTCCTGTCTTGTTTACCGGAGGTGCGGCTTCTAACAACGTCACGGGCACTGAGTTTGCTGACATCTTGAATGGCGGTTCTGGTGCCGACATTTTCGACGGCGGTTTGGGTAACGACAGCATTTCCGGCGACGATGGCAATGACAGCCTCTTCGGCGGTGGCGGTAGCGATACTCTCAACGGCGGCATCGGTAATGACACTTTAATCGGTGGTTTGGGAACCAATGTTCTCAACGGCGGTGCTGGTGCGGATGTGTTTGTGTTCACCGGAACTACTGCTGACGGCGGGGATGTAATTACCAATTACAGCACTGCTGAGGATCAAATTAACCTCGACAGCACTGGTTTTGCAGCCTTTACAACCGGATCTGGGCCTTTGGGTTCGAGTTTCTACGCTTACAGCAGCACAGTGTCTGATGTAACCGTGTTTGAAGCAACTTTAACCGGGCCGTCCATCATGGCTATCTACGACGGTTTGTCTACTAAACTGTATTACGATAGCAACGGTTCTACGGTTGGTGGTAACAGTTTGTTTGCCACTGTCGATGTCAATTTGGGACCGACCGGTAATTCTGAATTGTTCTTGTTCTAAACGGCAAGAATCCTAATCGAGATATCGGTGGTACGGTTAGGGACACGGCAAGCCGTGTTCCTACAATAAACAGGTAAGGACACAGCATGGCTGTGTCCTTTTTTTTGGTAATTGTTAAACAATTTAGCCGCTCTTTTTTGGGTAGGGAAATGGCATTGCCGTGTCCTCTTTTGCGTTGTTGTCGAGGGTTGGGGTCGATCGCACTCGCGAGGGCAATTTTACCATCCAATCCGGTATTTTACCCGTTACCCAAAATCAAGACACGGCACGGCGCCCTTTCTCTACAATTAATCGGGCGATGGTTAAATTTGTATTCATTAATCCCTCTCCTGTGCAAGTACAAACGCCCTTTTACTTTTTGATAGTAAATTGTCATAACTTTGATTTTAGTCAACAGCTTTTTTAACAATTAAGCGCAACAGCTAATGATAAAAATTTATAGTTTAATGGTAGGAATGAAGCGGGGAATGCCCAGCCTACAAATAGAGTCCTCCATCGCCCAAATCTAAAATCTATGAGTGCCGACTTCTGTGCCCAAAATCCCTTGTCAGTCAGTTTCACCGATGTGGAGGCGGCGGCAAAGCGCTTGGAGGGCAAAGCTTTCAAGACGCCGGTGCTGACTTCGGAAACTTTCAACAAACGCACAAATTCTCAGGTATTTTTCAAGTGCGAGAACTTTCAGCGCACGGGTTCGTTTAAATTTCGCGGTGCTTGCAATGCTTTGATGCAGCTATCTGAAGCCGAAAAACAGCGGGTAGTGCTGACTTTTTCTTCGGGAAATCACGGGCAGGCGATCGCCCTTGCCGGACTGTTGCTACAAATTCCTGCTACTGTTGTCATGCCGACAGATGCGCCAAAAGTCAAGCAAGAGGCGACTCGCGGCTACGGTGCGGACATTATTTTGTACGATCGCACTCAAGTTGCGCGGGAAGAGCTCACCGCCAGAATTGCCGAGGAGCGACACTTGACAATTATTCCTCCTTATGATGATGCGCGGGTGATTGCGGGACAAGGTACGGCGGCGCTGGAATTAATCGCAGAAGTTGGAGAGTTGGATTTGCTGCTGGTTTGCTGCGGGGGCGGGGGTTTGCTGTCGGGATGCGCGATCGCAGCAAAAACTTTGTCTCCGCAGTGTAAAGTAATAGGAGTAGAACCCGAGCAAGCAGACGATGCGGCGCGATCATTCCGCACGAAAACGCTGCACACGGTGACTAACCCGGATACGATTGCTGATGGTGCGCGCACGCCATCTTTGGGGAAATTAACCTTTCCTTTGGTGCTCCATTATGTGGACGATATGGCAACAGTTTCAGAAGAGGCAATTCGCAGCACAATGTTTTTTATGTGGGAACGCATGAAGATAGTTGTTGAACCGACGGGAGTGTTAGCGGCGGCGGCTTTGTTGTCAGGTGTTGTGCAGGCAGAAAATGCGAGGATTGGCGTAATTGTTAGCGGCGGAAATGTAGATTTTCATCATTTACCCAACACCAAAGGATCGTTAGATGCTGCCATTAATCTTTGATACCTGCGTGCCCAGAGAGGAAATTTTATCGGGAGACTTGTCTCTAGATTTATTTGCAGCAAAATTGCGGCTGGTAGTCGAAGGAACTGCACCTCAAGTTTATCAAGATGCCAATAAATTCTTTGCCAATACCTTCGCAACTGATGGCATTAAAACCCTAATCCGGGAAGTTTTCAGCCGCTTGATATCGAAAACCGCACGAATTGCTAATATTGCCGAAGTGATTATGGCTATGAGTAATGAATAGGCACTTTATTGGTTTGGTAAAATTGCCAAGAGCAATGGTTCAAATGCTTTGAAAGCTTTATGAATTTTATGGGGAGATTGAAGTTATGAAAGTAGCTGATTTGACGTATCTACTTGTTCCCAGGCTCTGCCTGGGAACGCATATCAGGAGGCTCTGCCTCCAACTTTTCCCAGGCAAAAACAAAGCGGAGCCTCGCTTACATCGGTTCCCAGGCCGAGCCTTGGAACAGTTAATTTTATTAGGAGGTTAATCTGATGAAAGTAGCTGATTTGTCAAACGAAACTTTAGCGAAGATTAAAACAGTGCGGTGGGATCGGATTATTGAGAAGCATGAAGGGCCGGAGACATGGGAGTCTGAGTTGAGATACGGCGAACCAGAATTTATCGAAATTGAGAGGCGGTGGGTGTTATTGCCCGTTGAAGCATCTCGTCACCAAAATATCACGATTTTGCGGACAATTTGGAGCGCGGATGGCAACTCGCTGACTCTGTTTCTTAAGGATACAACTTTTGACGATGATATGTTTGTATCTGGATATATGGCTGTATGCGATCGACCAAAAGGAGAAGAGTTTTTCTTGGCAGTATTGTACCACGAATGGTTTATCATTGAAAAAGCAGAGGTATTTGAAGGTTGAGCTAAGAATTTTTGGATAATACCACGCGCCCTGCTTTTAACTGGTTCCAAGGCAGAGCCTGAAAATGCCTAAAGTCTCTGATTCTGGATCTGCTGTACCAGGCACAGTTGGATAACAAGTAAATTTATTGAAGAGGTGAATTGATTATGGTTGATGTAAGAAGTGCAGTAGGTGCTGCTCAACAATATTTTATTTCTCTGCAAGATATGATAGGTTTTGGTACCGAAGATTTGAGGCTGGAAGAAGCAGAACTTTCAGAGGATAAAAAACACTGGTTTATTACATTGGGGTTTATCCGACCAGTGGATAAAACAATCAATCCAGTTGCGGATTTGCTCGCAATTCGCAATTATGAACGAGAGTATAAAGTATTTAAAATAGATGCCACAACTGGGGAAGTGCAGTCTATGAAAATTCGCGAAGTATGAAAGATATTGTTCGTTCTTTATTTCAGAAATACAAACAAAAAGGAATTTTAATTGATACAAATATCCTTTTGCTATGGTTTGTTGGTACGGTTAACCGAGAGCGAATTTCAAAATTTAATCGCACCGAAAAATTTGTGCCTGAAGATTACGATCTTTTGCAGCAAATTTTGTCTTATTTTAACAAAATAGTTACAACTCCAAACATCCTGACAGAAGTTAACAGTCTGGCGAATCAGCTTGGAGAACCCGAACGTTCTCAATGTTTGTCTGTATTTGCTGAAGGAGTGACCAGATTAAATGAATCCTATCTGGAAAGTACGGAGGTTGTTAGGACAGACAGTTTTACTAAATTTGGCTTAACGGATTGCGGAATAGCCACTCTTGCAAAAAATAAGTATCTCGTACTGACTGATGACTTCAAATTAGCTAATTACCTTCAAAAAATTGAAATTGATACGATTAATTTCAATAATATTCGCCCCTCTGGATGGAAGTTAAAAAAGTGACTGTATCAAAAAACGCCCCAAACTATTCATCGAGAAAATCATGCCCGTAAATCTGCTAGACGAAAATGCTTCACTGCAATTGATGAGTTTTGGGAATCCGTTGTTTGAATAAATGCTCAAGGATCTCGCCCTTGTACCAAACAGTCCTTAATCGAACACTGTGGGGCGGACTGTTTAGCTTGTTTCACGAGTTTACGTTGTTTTGAGCTGTGCTAGAGTTTGGTGCTCAACTTTGGCACTTTTAGGACTAAACTACTTTTTATGACGATCGTCCTTTTTATTTAATTTGCACAATGTCTGAAGAAACAAACTCAGCGGCTCAATCTACAACTGGTGCAGATGCGATCGATGTTGCGATCGCCTCTGGAATCGACTTTGACGGTACTCCGATTCCGCAGGCCAAATTAGACCTCTACCAGCAAGTAATGGGATTAGAAGCCGGCAGACAGCGCAGTGGCGTGTCAAATACAATGCGATCGCGCATTGTCCGTATCGGTGTCAAACATCTGCCTCAAAACGAGCTCGATAAAATGCTAGTTGCTGCTGACTTCGCACCACTGAAAGATAAAGAAGTTGCGTTTTATTACGGTGGAAAGTAGAAATTTCTACCCTTCTAGACAGATGAATAGTCATCCCCGGATCGGTCAAAATTGGGACAAATCCTAGCAGATGGTGAGTTTATGAGCACTAACGGAAATAGCGTCATCAGCAACCTCGAGTATGATTTGTTAACAGTTTTGCAAAACAAGTCTGAAGCTTTGAAAGCCTACGATACTTACATGAAAGATGCTCAAAAAACCGGTTCTCAGCCTTGTGCTGAACTGTTTCAAAAATTGCAGCAAGCTGACATGGAGCACGCGCAGGAAATTCGGCAGCACCTTCAACAGGTAATGCAGCATGGCAAGATGTAAAGCTGGTGCAACTCGCTCTGCAAGTTATGAGTTATGAGTTATGAGTTAAGTAGCAGCTAAGAGTTAAAGAGTTTTGGATTCACAACTCATCTTCAATTCCTTAAACTCTCTGTCTACCAAGGGTTCAAAATATCAATCTGACCGCTCAACCAATGTCGCTTAGAACTCTTAATTCATAACTAGCAACTCGTGAACCCACTTCTTGAAACTTCAGCTACCGGTAGGGACTTAGGCTTTGCTTAAGTCCCTACCCCTGTAGTGGTAGAGGTTATATAGCAACCGCCAAGACGGTTAGGACGTTGTTAATGGCTGAAACGATGGATTTTATTGCTTCTTCCTTCTTCCTTCTTCCTTCTTCCTTCTGCTATAAAATCTCCGGTTTCAAAGCTCGTTCCATCAGCGATAAAACAGCTTGTTCAGGAGTAATTTCACCATTTAATAAGCGATAAACTTGACGAGAAACAGGCACTTCAATTCCGCGTTGATTAGCCAAATCAATCAACACATTAGTAGTATTGACTCCCTCAGCAGTGCTCTGCAATTCGTGCAAAATTTGCTCTAAAGATTTGCCTTCAGCCAATCCGAAACCAACCCGATAATTGCGCGATAAAGGACTGTTGCAAGTAGCAAGCAAATCTCCTAAACCAGACAAACCATAAAAAGTTTCTGCGCGAGCTCCCAAACGAACTCCCACCCGAATCATTTCCGGCAAAGCCCGAGTCAGCAAAGCAGATTTAGCATTAGTTCCTAATTGTAAACCGTCGCAAACTCCAGCGGCGATCGCAAACACATTTTTCAAAGTTCCACCTAACTCAGTTCCCAGCGGGTCTTCATTCACATAAACCCGAAAAATATCGGAACTGTAAATATTTTGCACTTGCTTGGCCGCCGCTAAATCCAAACTCGCCGCAACCGTAGCGGCCGGCAATCCCTGCTGAATTTCCTCAGAAAGATTAGGGCCGGAAAGTACGACTATTGAATTGTTAGGAAACGCATTTTGCCAAATTTGAGATGGAGTGCGCGTACTGGCGGGGTCTAAACCTTTCGTGACAGTAACTATAATTGTACTGGGACTTAACTCTAACGCAAGCAGTCGATCGACCGTTGCTCCAACACCTTTCATCGAAACTGCCGAAACAATAACATCCGCACCTGTTATAACTGATTCTAGATTAACAGAACTGCTGCGCGACCACAAATTAACTCGATCGCCTTTTTTGTCTCCCAGATTTGCCAGTGCCGAACCCCAAGCACCTCCGCCTAATATTGTCAAGCTTGGCATAGAATTTAGTTTGATGAATTTAACCGCAGATTAACACAGATAAATCACAGATAAATCATAGAAATCAATCTGTGTTAATCCGCGTACATCTGTGGTTAAAAAATCCTCACCCTACAAACGCGGCCGCAATCCATAATGACGGTAACGCCAATAATCTCGTAAAATGCGATCGTGATCGAAACACAATTCACGAGGAATCTGCCAAGATTCAAAAAATTGTAAATTTTTAGCATCGTCCGCGGCTTGAGGTTCGCCCGTTGCAGAAGCCAAGAATACAATACTAATAGTGTGTTGGCGGGCGTCGCGGTTTGGGTCAGAATAAACGTAAAATTGCTCGATTAATTCTACATTCAAACTTGTTTCTTCTAAAGCTTCGCGTTTTGCCGCCGTTTCTACCGCTTCCCCGTAATCGACAAAACCGCCGGGAAGTGCCCAGCCGTAGGGAATATTGCGGCGTTCGATGAGTATGATCGGCCGATGGGGGCGATCGGCTAATTCGATGATAATATCAACTGTAGGAGCAGGATTTCGGTAAGTCATTTGCGAAGGAAGAAGGAAGGCACGACACGAATTTTGACACGGATACACGGATTAATTTCAACTGGTTCGGAGTTCCTTCTTCCTGCTGAATTATGCTAAACCGCGAATTAGTACGCGCTGCCTTTGCAAAACCTCTGCATAAAGCTTTTCCAACTCAGTAATATTCTGACTGAGAGTGTATCGCTCCATCGCCCGTTGGCGTGCTTTTTGACCAAGCAGCATTCCCAACTCAGGATGGTCGCAAAACAGCGGCAGCAAGGTTTGCAACTGACTCCGTACCCGCTGAGTATTCAAAACTATCCCCGCGCCTTCCTCCAAGGCCTCGCCGTCAGCACCGGCATCGGTTGCCAAACAAGCTAAACCGCAGGCCATCGCTTCCAGCAGCGACAGCGACAATCCCTCCACCAAAGAAGGCAAAATAAATACGTCTGCACCCCGCAGAATTTCGATCCGGCGTTCCTCCTCGGCAACAAATCCGAGCCACACAATGCCATCCTCTTCACCGTAAAACAGTTGCAGCGAGGCTGCTAGGGGCCCGTCGCCTACGATCGCCAATACGTTCCCAGGGCCAAAATTGCACTGTTTCCAGGCCTTTAGCAAAGCCTCGACATTTTTTTCCGGGGCAATGCGGCCTTGGTAAACAAAAATTCGATCGGCTTTTAATTCCGACTTCAACCCCGAAGGCCCGGGCGAATATTTAACAGCATCCACGCCGTTGGGAATCACTGCCACCCGTTCTTCCGGCACTCCCAACTTGACCAATATATCCCGCTGAATCTGAGAAAAAACGATCGTCGAGTCGTAGTTAGCCAAAAACGGAGCGTACAGTTGATACATCAGGTGTTGGGTTCCTGATGTCAAATTCCGCAATTTGCGATCGAACGGCGGGTGAAAAGTCGCCACCAGAGGCAAATTCAATTCTTGACAAATTTCCGGCAGCAGAAAGTCCAGAGGCGAAAGCGTCAGGGAAGCGTGAACCACATCGGGTTTCAGCCGCCGCAGAGATTTCATCAGCACTGTGCGGGACTTGAGAGTCGGAATCGTATAAATTTGCGATTTGTAGTGACAGGGTAAAGAGACTTCGTTGCAACTCGCGGGCGAGAGCGAATTGGTATATGAGGTTTGAGCAATTCCCTTTCCCCATGAACCAGTTGCCATACTCCACGCCGTATTGTTCCTATCCAGTGGGCCCGCTTCTTGGGCAAAGTGCAGGAAACTGACCTGGTATCCCCGGTCTAATAGTGCGTTGGTGACTTCCCTGGAGTAAGTGACGTTACCGCAAAAAGGTGATTTTTTTCCTAGCCAAGCGATGTGCATTCGAGTAAATCAGAGTTTGTTATTTTTTAGATTCGATCGACTTTGCTATTAGTGCTACGGGAAATATACCAGGTTAAGACACCGCCAGCGATCGCTAATCCTGCTAAAGCCAAAAATACTGTCGGCAAACCCAGAAAAGTTTCTGCTACCCCGGCCAAAGCCAACGGTAAACTCAAAGCGATATTAGTGGCATTGTTTTGCAGCCCGAAGACTTTTCCCCGCATTTCTTCTGGGGTTTCTGCTTGAATTGTAGTCTGCATCGGCACTCCTACCAATGAGGCAAATAAACCCAATAGGGTAATGAACAGCACCGAGAGCCACAAATGGTGGGTAAATGCAGAAAGGCCCATCAAAGCAAGTGCCATGCCGATCGATCCGATTAAACTCAGTTGGGAGTGAGAAAATTTGTGGCCGAGATAGCCGACTGTCGCCGCCCCACCAGCCATTCCGACGCCCACCGCAGCCAGCAAAAAGCCAAATTGCGACGCTTTCATACCGGGGAGGATTTCTGCCAGCCGCACCGCTAGAACTGCCAAGGCTGCAAAAATGGAAAAGAGAATAATTAGTTGAATTAAAGCATTGCGGACTTTCGGTTGATCGTTGATGTAACGCAGGCCGTCTTGCAAATCTGCTAGGGGGTGTGGCGGTTCGTGTTCGGCATCGTTTTTTTCGCCTGTTTTCATCGACAGCAACAGCACTCCGGCGAAGGCGTAACTTCCGCCTACTACTAATTCTTTGCCGATGCCGAGTCCGCCGCCGATGTTGGAAAATAGGGTGTCGGCTAAAGCTAGTAAGGGTTCTCCGACTGCAAAGCCAATAATCACCGAACCCATCATGGTTGTGGTGTAGAGGGAGTTTGCTGATAGCAGGTGGCGGCGTTCCACAATTAGGGGAATCACTGACTGTTCTGCTGGGGCGAAAAATTGAGTTAGAGTCGAAACGAGGAATGTCACTAGCAACAGCAAGCAGAATCCGAGCGGCAGTTGACCAAGTTCCCACCCGTCAGAGAGCCACAGCAGCACCGGCAATGTTAAAACGAAGGCTCCCCGCAGCAGGTTTGTGGCGACCAGCACTGCTTTTTTCGACCACCTATCGACATACACGCCTGCGGCGGCCCCGAACAGCACTGCGGGAATGGTAAAGGCGATCATGATTGCTGATACCCACCTGCTGATGGTTTGATCTGGCGCTTGAAAGCGGCTGGCTACGAGGGCGATCGTCAGTACGAGATAAACTTTATCTGCTAGTTGGGAGAAAACTTGCCCACTCCACAATGCTAGAAAATTTCGGTTTTTGAGCACTGGCAGAAATCCTGTTTCTTTTTCGGGAATTTCGGCTACTGCTTCGGAGAGTTCTGGTGCTGGCTCTGCTGTGGGCAGCGGGGGGATTGCTTCGGGTTGTTGGCTTTTGCCGTTGCTTGACTCTGTTTCTGGATTTGTGGGGTATTTATCCATTTCTGGGTGTTGGACGTTGCTCCATTGTCGATCGGCCAAGATGGGCTCGGAGCGAAAATCGGGAAAATTTTCTCGTTCTTCCATCTTGTGGTGGGTCACAGCTAAAACAGATATTCTCAAATCAGAATCGGACAGTCGCATCATAGGATTTGGGGTGGATGGCCTGGGATCGTCGAAGTTGGGGGAATGGGAATTTGAAATTGAGGTGTTAACCCCTAAGTTTATTAATAATCTCGTAACTTTATCTATATCTATTATCTGATGTCGCAACAACCTTGAGAATTTACTTGAAATTGCCGGCAGGTTCGGGTATCCCCCCGGCTGGGGGTGCGATGTACGATCGCCCCTTCACCTATTTAAATCCACACTCAAAATTTAAAACTCAAAATTCTCTAAGTAGGTGTCGATCGAGCTTCCCGACCGAATCGTGCAACCTAAATGATACTGGGCATATTGTCGCAAAATATTTTCTACTGATACCCAAGTTGTTCGATCGGCAATCCCCTCTCCTAGTTCTGGACTAGCCAACTGTTGCAGCGCTGCTAATTCCTTAGCATTAATCTCGAAATTTGTCAAGTGTTTGCTGCTATTCGTTTGGCGGGAACGGGAGGCGGATTTGTACAAGCTACCGGTTTCTGAAGAGAGTTCTGCCTCTAGCTTAGCTAGCTCGGGCAAGCTGAAGCTTCCCCCAGAGGGTATACTAAACCCGGTTTGCCAGTTCGGATCGGTGAAATTTGGGATGAGTGGCCCTCTGGTGGCGCAGCAAACTTGGACTTGGGGCGCGAGGCCTGCTAAGGCTAGCAGGTGAAAAATGCCGTGGCTGAGGTGGGCGACAAGCACGGCGGCGGATTGGATTTCTGTGCGATCGGACAAACGCTCCAAACGGCTCAAATGTTCGCCCAGCAACCAAAAGAGTTCTTCTTGGGGCTCATCGGAAAGGGCACTGGCGATCGCCAATTCGGCCAGATATTGCGCGGCTGCGAGTTTCCCTAGGTTACGGCTCAAACCCGGATGGGATTGTACCGTGTCGGCTTGGGTAATTTTGTCGAGCGATCGACCTTTGGCAATTAGCAATTCGTTGACAACAAATAATTCGCTTCTACCGCCAATAGTCGATCGCTGTTTCCGAACACCCGGTGCTACGGCTCGAATTAAGCCAAATTCCCGCGTTAAAACTGTCAGCAGTCGATCGGATTCGCCGATGGGCGCACTCTTTAGATTGATTCCAGTTGCTTTGTAAGTTCGAGTCACTCGATTTTAGATTTTAGATTTACTACATTACTTCGGACAGTTTCATTTTCCTCGTTGGTCGATCGACCTGGAACAGTCATTCTACTGTTGGCAATCAAAAACTGTCCAAAGTATTGTTACTAGACAGTAGCAAAAACAGTCCAGCAGGCAGAACTTTTAGTTGTAGGGTGCGTAAAGGCGCACCAATTCCCAATTAGCCATTACCAATTAGCCATTGCTAATAACTAATAACTAATGACTAATGACTAATGACTAATGACTTTTATCTAAATTATCTCGCTGGCGGAGTAATTCAGGGCCGCGGGAAGTCCCCAAACGAGTAGCACCAGCTACTACCAAATCTAGAGCTTGTTCATGAGTACGAATTCCTCCGGCCGCTTTAATCCCAATCCGTCCCTTCGTAACTTCCTTCAGCAGTCGCACATCGTCAACTTTCGCCGGGCCAAAAAAGCCAGTGTTGGTTTTGATGTAAGCCACACCAGCTTCCATGCAAATCTCAGCCGCTAATTGTTTTTCGGCATCGGAAAGGAGAGAACTTTCGATAATTGCTTTGATGGTGAGATTAGTTTCTTCGCAAATTTGGGCTAATTCCCGGTGGAATTCGTCGATTCTTCCAGCTTTCAACAATCCTAAGTTAACGGAGACATCTAACTCTACGGCTCCATTATCTGCAGCTTCTAGAGCTTCGTAAACTTTCACCGTTGAAGTCGAAGCACCGGTGGGAAAACCTATAACTGTACAGACTTTGGGACGTTTGCCGTGCAGCAGCTCAACTGCTTGTCTGACGTAGGCGGGATACACGCAAACTGTGACAAAGCCAAATCTCTCTGCTTGTTGGCAACAGTTTTCTACTTGCTCTGGCGTAGCGGTGGGGTCGATCAGGCCGTAGTCGATCAAGGGGGCAATATCGATGTCTGCCTGGTTTGCAGCCATTGTTTTTTTATCTCTGAGGTAACTACTTCCTTATTATGTAGCGCATTTACCAATCTTCGACCGAAAGCAGCCCGGGTACAACCCCTCTGAATTCATCCGTGAGATCGCTTTCTCCAATTCTCCAATCGATTGACTTTACTCCGACCCCGACTGAGTACAAATACTCGATGTGCTGGTAAAAACTCTGGTGGGAATTGGTTGACCAATTAATTACAAAAAAATAATAATTTTGTATCTGTCTTTAGATACATTTTGGCTCTTTCTTTAGGTATACTTTGTTAAAAAGAGTTGCGGTAGAGCCTGCGTCAGCTACGCTATGGCAGAGCCTGGTAGCGTCTACTGTTTTTACTCTTAGTAGTGCTTTAAAAACATAAAAGCCAGTGCCAAGCATGAATCATTTAGAACTCGAACAAGAAATTGGGAAAATGGCTATAGCGATGATGAGTCGCAATAGTTTAATTGGTAAAGATTTGATTGCGGATCTCAGAGGGCGGCTGTCTGTTGACAGTTTAGCTGCTTTGATGATTGTCAGTATGGAGCGTTTGATTTGGTCTGACTGCGAGTCCGTGATCTGGAGTTTGAGTTATTTGATTCCTGCTGACGTGATGGAAGAAATTCGCCGCATTACTGCGCTGGTTGTTTGCAAGCGATTGATGGGCAAGGGTTTTGTGCTGGGGAAAGATTTTAGTATTGATGGAACCGGCCAGTTGATGTTGAGTGAGAATGCTAAAACAGCGGTTGTGGTTGCTTGAATTGGGCAAGTAGAAGTTGGATCTATTAGCACTATGAGATTTGCAGTTGGACTTTGGGCGCTCTAGCACTCTTGGTGTGACTGCAAACCTAATTCGGGATGCGGTGGTAAGAGTTGCGTGATTCACGGAGAGTTAAGATTCGCAGCAGCTCTAAAAAACGATGAGTGCGGTTAGCTAAAAGAGCTTTTTACGAGAGGAAAATAGTTAGTTTCGACCGCAAATTGTTGAGATTGTTATTGGGAGTGTGTACGGGCGATCGCCCTGTATCAAATTTTTCAGATTTTTAGTGGAATTACAGTTTTAATCCAGGTATGGTTTCATGTAGAATCATCCCTAAGATAGATACAAAATATTATGAACTTAATTCAAAACTTGGAAGCGGCTTGGTATTACCATCTGGGTTCGCGCCACCTCGAAGCTAACGATGATCATGGTGCTCTGGCGAACTTTAACAGAGCTGTGAAGTTGCAATCAGATCATTATAAGGCTTGGTTCGGCCGAGGTATGGCTCTGGGGAAATTAGAACGGCACTTAGAGGCGCTGAAGAGTTTTGATGAGGCCTTGGCGGTGGAGCCGAATGCGAGCTTTGGCTGGCACAACCGGGCTATTGCTTTAGGAAAGTTGGGTCAGTGGTTGGAGGCTCTCAACAGTTTTGACCGGGCTCTGGAGTTCAGTCCGTGCGCGGCGAGTATTTGGCACAACCGGGGACTGACGCTGATCGATATGGGGCTGTACGAGAAGGCGGTTCGGAGTTTTGATCGATCTTTAAATTTGCACCCGGAGGCTGCTTGGGCGTGGTACAACCGAGGTAATGCCTTGTTGGAACTCAAGCTTTACTATCAGGCGCTCAACAGTTTTGAGCGGGCGATCGAGTTTAATCCTGACGACGCCAAGGCTTGGTACAATCGCGGTCTAGCTGCCAACTCTATGGGACTTTACAAACAAGCAGTGGCTAGTTTTAGCCGATCGATCGCTCTACAACCGGGCAGAGCCGAAGCTGTGGGCGAACGGAGAGTAGCTTTGGAGAAATTAGTAGGTTTAAATCAGAGAAATGGCAAGTTTACTCCCACATCTGAGCGTCCCTTTGAAGATTATTTAATTTGGTACAACCGGGGTGTGGAATTGGCGCGAAAAGGCTGCTACTCTGAGGCGATTGCTTGCTACGAAACAGTTTTAGAAATAAATCCTGATTTTGCTAATGCTTTTTACAATAAAGCTTGCTGTTATGCTCTACTGGGGTTTGCTGATTTGGCCCTTGACAATTTGCAGCGGGCTGTTGAGTTTATCCCTAATTTATACCGAGAGCTAGCTTTAGCTGACTCTGATTTAAGCTGCATTTGGAAACAAGAACGTTTTGAAGCGCTGATCCAAGGTTGATTTTACGCAAAAAACAGCTCGCCCAATTGGGGAGCTGTTTTTTTGGCGGGTGCAAATTCGATCGCCCGACAGTATTTGTGCAATCTTTGCTATTGCACAGAAACTCGGATTGAGGGGTTAACCGGCCTCTTGGCAACTACGATCACCCGGTAGGTGCCGGACTCGGGGAGTTGAGCAAAAGTTTGACCTTCGCCTTGATCGAGAAGTTGTCCCGACGGAGATTCGATCGCCAGATCTAGATTTTTGTTGCTAGCTGTCACCCTCATTGTCTGTCCCTGCTTGCCTTGAAGCGTGATGGGCTGGATTTGGTAGCCGGACATTTTGAGTTTGACTGTGGCTTGTTTTTCCTTGAATGCTATGGGAATTGCGCGATCGGGCCTATAAGTCCACTTAGCGTTAAAGTCGCGTCCGATCACGAAGCTGGTGGTTTCACCTTTCGGGGTAACTCGCACGCGGTAGATGCCTGACTCTGGCAACTGGCCAATCCACTGATTGTCTGCTTTTTCAATAACCCCCATATTTTCACCATTGGGACTGTACAGTTCGGCTGTCAGTTGTCCCGCCCACAGGGAGAGAGTGAGTTCTCGCCCTTTGATGCCTTCAAAAATATAGGTGGTGGGTTGGTTGATGGTTTCTCGGATTTCCGAGGTTGACATTCGCTTGATCGGTTCGAGGTTGGGAACCGATTCAGAGGTAACGGGTTTGTTAAGGGTTTGTGTAATTTCCGAGGCAGCCATCAGCTCGCTCGGTGCAATTTTGGGGGCTACTGGGCTGGCAAATACTGATTTTGCCGTCATCATGAGTAGCATTCCAGTCAGTAAAATTAGTTTTTTCATGTCGCACTTCCGAGGGGGGTAAGGAATTGTATATGGTTACTTGTGTTTGCCTGTTTTCACCGGATTAAATCGGGCGATCGCACAGAGGCTACAGCAGCATAGAGGATACACGTAAATATCCCGTACTTGCACAAAACCTGATGGTAGCAGATTGGCAGTGCGGGAGCTAAGTAGTAGGCTCTGTTTTTCGGGACATTTCAATGATACTACCTACGCATAATATCATCAGAGAATATTAGTAATTGGGTCGAGGAAAATTAAAGCTGTTTCCCAGGATCTTGTTAAAAAAATGCCCACACCCAAAAAACGCGGTGTTTTGGATTCTGGCTCTGCCTTACTACTAGAAAACTGCTAGCACCCCACGGGGTTACAGCCCCTCGTATTGCTTCGTTTTTGGCGATCGCCTAATTATGTAGGGCGCTGCAAACCGCACCTTACCATATTTGTAGCACGTCCAACCCTGGTTTTCCTAAGTTTTGATCCTGTATTTTTATCGGGCAGATTTAGTCAGACTCTCTGATACAAACGAGTTTATCACTGCCAAATCTGCCTTGCCAGACGAGGTTAATTTGTATTACGAACCTGCCAGAATTTTTAGGTAAGCTTCTACTGTTTTGGACAACCCCATTTCTAGCGCTTCTGCAATTAAAGCATGACCAATCGACACTTCTAGTATATCAGGAATCGAGCAAAATTTTGCTAAGTTTTGCAAATTTAAATCATGGCCGGCATTCACCCCTAAACCTGCTGATTGAGCGGCTTGAGCTGCTAAAACATATTGTTGAAAAACAAATTCTACTCTACCTTCGCGAAAAGCAGTTGCGTAGGGTTCCGTGTACAATTCTACTCTGTCTGCTCCAACTTCTTTTGCTAGCGGCATGAGAGCCGCATCTGCGTCCATAAACAAGCTGACTCTGATGCCGTTGTCTTTTAATTTTTCAATGATTGGTAAGAGCCGATCGCGATTTTCGGGAATATTCCAACCGCTATCCGATGTTAGCACGTCGGGAGCGTCCGGCACCAAGGTGCACTGAGCCGGTTTTACGTCGCAAACTATATCCATAAAGGGCGGCTGAAACGGATTTCCTTCGATGTTAAACTCGACGGTTAGCATTTTGGCTAATTCGTAAACATCGGCAGCTTTGATGTGCCTTTCGTCGGGGCGGGGATGGACGGTAACGCCGTGAGCTCCGGCGGCAATTACTGTTTTTGCGGCTTCGGTAACGCTGGGGATGCCGATGTTTCGAGAGTTTCTGAGGAGGGCGATTCTGTTGATGTTGACGCTGAGTTTTGTCACGGGATGTTACTCTTTAAGGTTGATGCTACTATATTAATCGCTTTCGGTACGAAACCTTGAGCCTATTGCGGTAGTGTTAGGGCATTCTCCGAGTAAAAATTAGCTTCTGCAAGCGGTAAGCTCTCGGCAAACAAAGCCTCCGCTATTGGCTGTTTTACTGCCAAATCTTCAAGATTTGCGATGCAGAAAAGCGGTGCGACGCGCTCGACTATTGCAGGGGGAAAATCTCGGCTGAAATATTTTAGTTGAAAGTCGTATCTGTGGGGACGGTAAATCATGCCCAGCAGTTCGATTAAGGGTAGAAGCGTCCAATTGTGATAGTTGCCGAGCGCATCTACTAAATGTCCGCGATAAATCTCTTTTTTTACCAGAGGTTGCAGCAAATCGAAACGGATTTTAATTTCGTTGAATCTCGACTGCATTGTAGATAAATGTTTGCTTCGATCCAAAGGAGGCGGTACAATTAGATTAACTTTGTCAAAGGCGATTGGCACTTTCCCGTGTCTCTCTATTTCCAGGAAATCGTTGCGACTGCTGCGCCGAAAAACGGCGAAATCAATTAGCAAGAATGGCGGGGTTTCTTTCAGCCGCCAGAAGCACTGCGATTGACCGTGCCAAGCGGGTTCGGCAACTCGATATTTTAGTTCGATTTCGCCAATTTCTGCGAGGGCTTTTTCAACAATCTCAAATGTTTCTTCCACGCAGTTATCTTCAACCACAACGGCAATATCGAGGTCTGACCACTCGTCGGTGTATCCGTGGGCTGCTGAACCTCCTTGCCACAAACCGAGAACAAAATCTAAAGGTTGTAAGGTAGAAACAATCTTTTCGAGAATGATTTGTCTCATGGAATCAAGCTACACTGTTTGTTTTCCCTGGCTTGCACAAGTTTAACAAACGATCGCGTGTTGAGATTGCTCCGCGACAGTTCTCCGAGGAGTTGCTAATGCGTGCGGTTGTCTACTGCTGCCAAAAATTACACGGCAAGCAGCAGGGGAGAGAGGCAATCTTTGGGATAGTGCGATCGCCCGCGATTGAAAATCAGCCTTATATTGTCAGAATCAGAAACTTGCCCGCTGTCCGGTAACATGAGAAAGGATTAATTTTTAACAGCGCGGCATGGCTACTACTTGGGAACTCGACTTTTACAGCCGTCCAATCCTAGACGAGCGAGAGAAAAAAAAATGGGAAGTGTTGATCTGTGAAAGCCCGCTGAAGGTAGGCGACAAAGCCGAATCTCTGTTTCGCTACTCGCAATTCTGCTCCAGTTCTACCGTGAATTCCCTGTGGCTAGCGGGTGCAATTAAAGAGGCGATCGCCGCAGCACCGAAACGGCCCGAAAAAATTCGCTTTTTCCGCCGCCAAATGGCGAACATGATTACCAAAGCCTGCGAGGACTTGGACATTCCCGCCGCCTGCAGCCGCCGCACCCTCGCCCTCAGCCTGTGGCTGGAAGAACGGATGCAAGACGTTTATCCAGGCGAACCGGGCTATCAACCGGTTGTGAACCCGAGCGTTCAATTTGTACCCGAAACGCCTGTGGCACTGCCGGAGGCTTTAATCGGCGAAAAATGGGCTTTTGTGAGTTTGCCGATCGCAGCTTTTGACGAAATGTCCGAGTGGGATATCGGATTTGGCGAAGCTTTCGGACTACCGATGACACGCCTCGCCCCTGAAACGCAAATTCCGGGACTAATTATCTACTCGTCGAGAGCAACAGCCCTGGCAGGTTGGATGTCAGGGTTGGAGTTGGCTTTTCTGAAATTTGAGAGCGGCCCACCAGCTAGGCTGGTATTAGATACGGGAGCTAATGATCGCTGGATTTTAGCTAATCTCAGAGACGCAGCAACTGAGAGAGAAGCGAAAGGATTTGAAGCCGCGAAAAAACAAGCAAAACAAGTACATTTCTTAGCAATTCAGTCGAATCCCGAATCGGAATCTTTTGCGGGATTTTGGCTGCTGCACGAACTAAATATTTAGTCATTAGTCATGAGTCAGCAGTCATCAGTCAGCAGTTAATCTACAGTCATTTAGAAAGAGAGTTAACAGCTATATTGACTAATAACTAATGACTAATGACTAACGACTAACGACTAATGACTAAATATTTACCGATCGCCCATTACCAACCACCGAGAATAATGACCAATCACCAATCAGCAGAACAACTGTTAGAACTAGCCACCAAAGCAGGTGCAGAAGCTGCTGAGGTATTGGAATCGCAATCGCTCTCACGGCCGGTCTTTTTTGAAGCAAACCGCCTCAAACAGCTAGAAACCGCCCAAGCAGAAGGCATTGCACTGCGGCTGTGGCGGGATGGGCGGCCGGGTTTGGCGGTGGCCTACGGGCCTGTGGAACTACAAATTTTGGTGGACAGGGCGATCGCGCTTTCGCAACTTAACGAACCGGAAACCATTGAACTTGGCACCGGTGAGAAAGTTGTTTATCCCGATCGCGGAGTGTCGGTGCCGGCCGAACAGCTAGTAAACTGGGGAAAAGAGGGGATCGCGATCGTCCGCGAAGCCTATCCCGAAAGCCTCTGCACCGCCGAACTCGACTGCGAAATCGAGAGCACCCGCTTGCTGAACACCAGAGGCTTGGATTCGAGTCACACCGACACCACCCTCAGCGGTTACTTATCAGCAGAATTAGTGCGGGGCGAAGATTTCCTCAACATTTGGGAAGGCGAAACCCAACGCGGCACCCTCGACTTAAACACCAGCGCCAGGCGAGTTTTGCAACGTTTGGAATGGGCGAAAGACAATGTAGCCCCCGCCACGGGCCGCGTGCCGGTGCTGTTTACAGCCAAAGCCGCCGATTTGCTGTGGGGGACTGTCTGTGCGGCGTTGAACGGCAAACAGGTACTCGAAGGCGCTTCGCCTTGGAACGATCGATTAGGCCAACAAGTGACATCGCCGCTTGTCACCCTCTCGCAGCAGCCGGATATCGGGCCCTATAGCTGTCCCTTTGATGACGAAGGTACTCCCACTCGGGCGATCGTCTTTATCAACAATGGAGTGTTGCAGCTATTTTATACCGATCGCACCACCGGTCGAGCCTTGGGCAGCGGCACCACCGGCAACGGATTTCGGCCGGGTTTGGGCAGCTATCCCACGCCGAGTTTGTTCAATATTTTGATTAAACCAGGAGAGCGATCTTTAATTGATTTAATCGCTCAATTAGACGACGGAATTGTAGTCGATCAAATGCTCGGCGGCAGTGCCGGAATTTCCGGCGATTTTTCAATTAATGTCGATCTCGGCTACCGAGTCAAACAAGGTCAAATAGTCGGCAGAATCAAAGACACAATGGTAGCTGGCAACGTCTACAACGTCCTCAAACAATTAGTAGAATTGGGAGGAGACTCTGAGTGGAACGGTTCTTGCCACACACCGTCTCTAATTGTAGAGGGATTGTCTGTCATCGGCAAGAATTAAAGTCAGTTGGCAGTTGGCAGTTGGCAGTTGACAGTTGGCAGTTGACAGTTGTCAGTTGTTCGTAGTCATCAGTCAACAGTAATCAGTCAACAGTCAACAGTCAACAGTCAACAGTCAACAGTCAACAGTCAACAGTCAACAGTCAACAGTCAACAGTCAACAATTCCCAATTCCCAATTCCCCACATAATATGCGTATTTGTTTTATCGGCGATTCTTTTGTAAACGGTACTTGCGATCCCAAATGTCTCGGTTGGACAGGACGGATTTGCGCGGCTGCTTGCGGACAAGGACACGATATTACCTACTACAATTTAGGCATAAGGGGAGAAACCAGTGCCGATATAGAAACTCGCTGGTTCAGCGAAGTTTCTTGCCGCTTACCTCACTACAGCGACGGCAGAATCGTATTTTCCTTTGGCGTCAACGACACTTACCTAGAAAACGAAAAAATTCGCATAGAAGTTGAGAAATCAATTGAAAATGCCCGCTCTATTCTCACGTCAGCCCAAAATATATTTCCAGTATTAATGGTAGGGCCCCCGCCAGTTATCGATGCCGATCGCACAAGGCGGATTGCCAACTTATCCGAAGAGTTTGCCCAAGTTTGCAACGAGTTAAATGTGCCGTATTTAGATGTTTGCACCCCGCTGCAAAACTCGGAAATTTGGCATAAAGAACTTACCGAAAATGACGTTTCCCATCCCCGCGCCGCCGGTTACGCTGAATTGGCTAAAATAGTTCACAATTGGGACGGTTGGAAAGCGTGGTTTAAAAATATCAATATATCAGATCAAGAGACAGTAACGCTGTTCCGAGCCGTCGGCAAAAAAGAAATGGAACTGATTAAAGAAAGCGATTTTCTGGCATTTCCGCCACGCTTATCCTTTCAGCCTACTTTTTATCCCGTAGTTCACAAAGCCTATGCCATACAAATCGCGCGAGATTGGAATACAAGAGATGCAGCATCGGGATATTTCGGCTATGTCACTCGCTTTCGGGTTGCGGCAGAATTCTTAAAAAAATATCCAGTTCAAAATGTGGGCAGTTCGATTCACCAAGAATATTGGATTCCGGCAGAAGAATTGAGCGAATTTAATCAAAACATTGTGGGAAAAATTGAAATTTTTGCGGAATATCAACCCTAAACTAGGAGCGAACTATGCTAGAATTTAATCAATTTGAAATAGTGAGTTTTGACTGCTACGGCACTCTGATAGATTGGGAAAGGGGGATATTACCTGCCTTGAAACACTTGCTGTTAAATCGGCAAATTGATTTCAGTGATTTGTTTGCTGGTACAGCCCAACACTTAAAAGTTGAATTCGACTGGTTGATTACTGCGGAAAAAGTGCGATCGTACAAACCGTCAACTCGCAACTTTGAAATAGCTCTAGAAACAATGAGAATTTCTGCTGACAAACTCCTGCACGTTGCTCAGAGCATTTATCACGACACTGTACCAGCCGCATCCATGGCAATCTCAACGGTTTGGGTAAATCGTAGACACGACAAAACAGGATTTGGGGCGACACTGCCGGCCAGCGGCCAGCCAGACTTGGAAGTACCCGATTTGAAAACATTGGTGGAAATGATAGGGTAAACAACCGCAGAGTAACGCCGATTAGTAAAATTCATCTACGTTAATTTTGGTGCACCTCCGGTTAAAAATTAATTATATTTTGCCAAGTCGAATGATTTTTCGCTAAAGTGCGATCGATCAGACAATTCTCAGGTCATCTACGCTATTTATGCCGTACATAACTATCCCTAAACAATTTAGGGAACCTTCCAGGGTCATCAAATCTCAACTGTTTTTACGACCGAAACGCCTCGCTATTTTTGAAGCTTGTCTGATCGGCTTAGTGGCCGGACTGGCCGGTGTTTTGCTAAAGTCAGGAGTCGGATGGCTCGGCAGTTGGCGAGTTGCTACCTCGACATTAATCCCAGCTTGGATATTACTGCCCAGTGTCGGTTTATGCGGCGGGTTGCTGACAGGTTTCTTGGTTGAGCGTTTTGCTCCAGAAACTGCCGGCAGCGGCATTCCTCACGTCAAAGCTGCTCTCGGCGGAGTCAATCTTTCCTTAGATTTGCGAGTAGCCGTCGCCAAACTTCTGACGACTATTTTAGCAGTTGGTTCCGGTTTAACTTTAGGCAGGCAAGGCCCGACTGTGCAAATAGGAGCATCTTTAGCTGGCTGGATAGGTCACTTGATGCCCACTTCCCCAGATTACCGCCGACAATTGATTGCTTGCGGTGCTGCTGCTGGATTGGCTGCGGGTTTCAATGCTCCCATTGCAGGAGTTTTGTTTGTAGTTGAAGAACTGCTGCACGACGTTTCAGGATTGACTTTAGGGACTGCAATTATCGCTTCATTTATCGGTGCAGTTGTCTCGCAGCTTTTGGGGGGTGATAGTTTAAGTTTGAACCTTCGCGCGTACCAAACCAGTTTTGAGGCTCAGGAAATCCCATTTTACATACTATTAGGAGTTTTAGCGGGATTGCTGGGAGCTTGGTTCACCAAAGGGATTATGGCTAGCTTGCAATTTAACAGGCGATCGCTCAAATTAGCTTTGCCTGTGCGAATGGCTCTAGCTGGTCTAATCTGCGGTTCAGTAATAGCTTTTCTTCCAGCAACTTTCCGCGATAATACGGGTTTACGGGAGTTTATGCTGACCGGCGAAGCAAGCGGCATAACGAGTTTAATTGCTTTTATAGCTCACTTTTTTCTGACAATTATTTCCGCTGCTTCTGGAGCTCCGGGAGGATTGTTTTCCCCTGCCCTAGTTCTCGGTTCTGCACTTGGTCACATGGTGGGCATTGTGCAGGCAGATTTCCTGGGTGTCGGTTTGCCGGTAACTTACGCTTTGGCGGGAATGGGAGCGTTTTTTTGTGCGGTTTCTAGAGCGCCAATTACTGCGGTAGTAATTGTGTTTGAAATTACGGCGGATTTCAAATTAGTGCTGCCTTTGATGATCTGTTCTGTAGTTGCTTATTTGGTCGCGGAAAAGGTGGACAGTGGTTCTTTATACGATCGCCTTTTGGAGTTTAACGGCATTCAACTGACAAAGGCAAAAGCTGCGAGCAATACTTTGAGCGACTTGCACGCAGATGACGTGATGCAGTGCCGAGTTGAAACTCTTTCGAGTCTGCTGACTTTCGATGAAGTGATGCAGGCATTTTCGCGATCGCACCACCGAGGATTTCCAGTAGTTGAAGATGGCAAATTAGTCGGAATTGTCAGTCAAACCGATTTGGCAAATGCCAGCGAGCGCAATTTATCCGGCAACTCGCTGCTCAAAGAATTTATGACTGTACAGCCGATCGCAGTCAAAGCAAGGGATACTTTAAGCGAGGTATTGTACAGGCTCAACAACTACAATATCAGCCGCTTGCCAGTCGTAGAAGGCCGGCGTTTGGTGGGAATTATTACCCGCAGCGACATTATCCGAGTTGAATCCGATCGCCTCAGCGGAGAAACAACCCAGGGCCCGCATCCAGAACCTTCCTATGTTGTCTATCAAACCAAAGCTCCGCAAGTCGGAAACGGCCGCTTATTAGTGCCACTTTCCAATCCCCAAACAGCACCCGCTTTGCTGCGGCTGGCGGCTGCGATCGCGCGCGATCGCAATTACGAATTAGAATGCCTGCAAATCATCTTAGTACCGCGCAACAGTTCCCCTTCAGAAAGCACAGTGCGGACAACCAAAAGCCGCCGCCTTTTGCAACAAGCCGAACGAATTATTCGCAATTGGAACTTGCCGGTACACACCCAAATACGGGTAGCTCATGACGTGCCTAACGCGATTCTGGAGACAATTAAGGAGCGACATATCGATTTGATTTTGATGGGCTGGCAAGGCGAATTTTCCACAAAAGGACGCATTTTTGGCGATGTAGTTGATACCGTAATTCGGCAAGCAGGCTGCGAGGTGATTTTGGTTAAATGGAGCGAAAAACTATTAGCAACACGCAAGAAAAACGAGTTTTCTGCCACTTTTAGCGGGCGGAAATATGCGTCTATAGAATGGGAGTTAAATGCCGAAAAAGTTGACGGCGCAGATAATCCCACATTGGCGAGAGCCTCCGATTCATCAGCGACTCCTGAAACTGAATTTTCCCCGCCGAATTCAGACATTCCAGCCCCAGAATTGGGACTGCACACGCTGATGGGTTTGCAACGCTGGTTGGTGCCTATTCGTGGCGGTTACAAGCAGGCTGCGGCTTTGCGGCTACTACCTGCTTTGGTGGCTGCGAGTGCTGTACCGGAGATTAAATTGTGTCAGGTTCATCAGCCTTCTGTTGCAGAACCCGATCGCGGAGAATTAAAGCAAGCGGCGGAGTTTATCAAGCGCAGGGTTAGCTGTTCGATAATAGCGACTTCGGTTTGCGCTAAATCGGTTTCTGATGCTTTAATTGATTTGGCTCAGAACGATCAGTGCGATGCGATCGTCCTGGGAGCGAGCCGTGAAGGGCTGCTGAAGCAGGTGATTCACGGGAACATCCCGGAAGCTGTGGCGCGCGGGTGCGACTGTACAGTCATTTTAGTGCGATCGGCCTCTTAGCAAATTCATACCATTTTATTCTTCTTCCCAGGCTCTGCCTGGGAATACATAGCCGGAGGCTCTGTTTCCCATCACTAATACAGCGTATTCCAGGTTTATGAAGTTTATAGACAAAGACTTTCCCCGTGTCTCTGCTGGGGTCGAAGTATCGGTAGTATGTTTTATAAACTAATACGGTTCTGTTAAGGCTTAAATAGTAGACAGATGTGATTTTACTGTTTCAGCCTGCCTATAGTCGGGAAGTAAACCCAATAGAAAGACTGTGGGGGTATATAAAAAAACGGCTTTGCTGATTTACGGTATGAAATTCTAAAGAGGCAAATTAGAGAAACCAGTATTCATAAAGCTTCTGGATTTTCCAATTATTTTTTTCATACCCTGATTAAGCATCGCCCAAAATTTTAAGGGTTCCCCGCAACGCCGTCTTACCTCAGCTTTTGACCTGGTATTTTACCAGGTGGGTACCGTTGGCTCGGACTTAAAGTTTCTGGGTACAAGCCCAGTTTACTGCTGTCCAAACATCTTGATTCCCGAGAGTTAAGAGTTATAGATCAAAAAAACATTATTGGCAGTCACCAACGTCGCAGTAGAACCTTTATTTAATATATACCAACTAACCCGATTTTGGCAAGCTTCGAGCAATTTAACCTGCATACCAGATAGATTCAACGGTTTGAGCAAGATCCTCTGCTGACGATCGCCCCTGAGCCACCTTGTCCGCGTCGAGCACAACTGTAACGTGACCGAGTTTGCGGCCGGGACGCGATTCTTTCTTACCATACCAATGGACAAAAGCACCGCTAATTTGTGCCAGTTGTTGTCTTTTTGCTAAATAATCGGACTGGGCCGACTCGTAGCCTAGCAAATTTACCATGACAGCGCCTGCACATTTCAGAGCCGAATTACCTAAAGGCAGTTGACAAACTGCGCGCAAATGCTGTTCAAATTGTGAAGTTTCACAGGCATCAATGGTAAAATGTCCCGAGTTGTGGGTACGCGGTGCAATTTCATTGACTAACAGCTTATTATCGGCGGTTAAAAATAATTCAATGCCGAATACCCCGACAGCTTGCAAACTGTTGAGGAGAGTGCGGGCGATCGCGCAAGCTTCAGTTTTCACATCTAAGCTAATATCAGCGGGCGCAATTACCAGATGACAAACCTGATTTTGCTGCTGAGTTTCGACGATCGGATAAATCGCAATTTCGCCACTTGCCGATCGAGCTGCAATCACAGCCAACTCGCGATCGAACGGCACAAACTCTTCCACCAGCAAAGACTGACCTTCGAGTTTAGCACGAATTGACTCCAAACTCCCTCGATCATTAACAATAAAAGTACCTTGCCCGTCATAACCGTGGCGGCGAACTTTGACGACAAAGGGAAAGTCGATCGATCCAGCATCCGAGTCTCCTTCACTCGGCACGCTGTCGGAAACAGAAATTGCCGGAAAGTCGATCGCCACCGCCTTAAACAATTCCGGGGGCAAATCTGCGCTGCAATCCCATTCCCAAAACCTCGGAGTTGGCAAACCCAAACCTTGTAAATAACAGCGCTGAACGTACTTATCCAACAAAGGAGAAAGCGACGACAAACTCGGCTGAAATAACACACCTTGCTCTTCTAGCGGCCGCAAACCATCCAAATCCACAAACTCATTTTCAAAAGTAATAACATCGCAGTCATCCGCCAATGCAGCCGTAGCCAAAACATCATCAACAGCAGCCAAAACAGCACCAGCAGCAACAGAAACTGCCGGGTCACTAGCATGGGGAGTTTGCACTACCAATTCAATACCCAGCGCACTAGCAGCATCCCCCATCATCGAAGCTAGCTGGCCGCCGCCGACAACGCCCACCCGCTTAAATTTTGCAGACGAACTCGCGGCGGTTTGATTTGATTTCATGTGAGTAAAATTCCCCAGAGTCAACCTGCCTATCTTATCGCTATTTGCCCCCGGAGCAATTATAGTAATTGCAGAGTTAAAAGCCAAAAAATAGTTTTAATTGCCTGATTAAATCGAGGCAGAACCCATAAAAATTGGGCAGCTAAAGTCTTTAATTATTGCACGCTCCCAGCCATTGAGAAACAGCCGTCGAAGCCCACTCCTCCAGAAAAGTGCCACATCTAGCAATTCCCTAGCGCCAAGCATGGCATAATTGACAGCACTGCAAAAAGCAGATAGACAGATGCCAACACTGAAAATCAGACATTCAGGGAACAAAATTTATAGGTGAGGATACTGTGAAAGTTTTAGTTGTGGGAAACGGAGGTCGCGAACACGCGATCGCAAAAAAACTGCTAGAATCTACGCGGATTAAACAAGTATTCTGCGTACCGGGCAACGGCGGCACAGCTACCACCCCAGGCTGTCAGAATCTGTCGCTCAACATCGACGACTTCCAAGGCATCGAACGCTTTGTGATGGTCAACAACATCGGATTAGTCATCGTCGGCCCCGAATTGCCCCTATCGCTAGGCATCGCCGACTATTTCCAACAGAAAAAACTCATGATTTTCGGCCCCACCAAAGCCGGCGCCCAAATTGAATCCAGCAAATCCTGGGCCAAAGAATTGATGCTCGAAGCAGGCATCCCCACACCCCAAGCTGCCGTATTTACAGACGCAGAAGCAGCAAAAGCATACGTTCTGGAACAAGGAACCCCAATAGTCATCAAAGCAGACGGACTCGCATCAGGCAAAGGAGTCACCGTTGCCACCACCGTCAAAATGGCTCACAGCGCCATCAACACCATTTTCCGAGGCGAATTCGGCACCGACAACATCCGAGTAGTCGTCGAAGAATTCTTAACAGGTCAAGAAGTCTCGATTCTCGCCCTCACCGACGGCATCACAGTGGAACCGTTGCTGCCGGCCCAAGACCACAAAGCTATCGGCGAAGGCGACAAGGGAGCCAACACCGGCGGTATGGGAGCCTATGCCCCAGCGCCCATTGTCACCCCGGAACTCATGGAAAGGATTCAAGAAGAAATTCTCGAACCCACCCTCGCAGCACTGCAAAAACGCAAAATCGACTACCGGGGTGTACTCTACGCAGGTTTAATGATTACCCCCGACGGAGAACCCAAAGTCCTAGAATTCAACTGCCGTTTCGGAGATCCCGAAACTCAAGCGGTTTTGTCGCTGCTGGAAACCCCTTTAGAAGATTTGGTGCTCGCCTGCTGTCAGCAGCGTCTGGGTGAATATTCTATTCGCTGGAAGTCGGGGGCCTCTGTTTGCGTAGTTTTGGCTTCTGGGGGCTATCCTGGAAGTTATCAAAAAGGCAACGTTATTACAGGTATCGAGGAAGCTGAAGCCAAAGAAGCACAAGTGTTTCACGCCGGCACCCAGTTGAAGCAGCAGCAGTTGGTGAGCGACGGTGGCCGGGTTTTGGGCGTCACTGCGACGGGAGAAACTTTGGAACAAGCTATCTCCAAAGCTTATGCAGCAGTTGATTGCATCCAATTTGAAGGCGTCTACTGCCGCCGGGACATCGGCCGCCGAGCTCTGGGTGATAAAAATTAGGAATTGCGACATCGGCCGCCATCCGAAAGCCAAGCAATCTCAATGTAGAAATGTAACAATGAAGTTTGGTATCTCTGCGGTGGCGGTAGCGGACAAGTCGCAGCAGAAAATTTGATCGGGAGCCAAGGGAATTGATCTTGCTTTTAATATTGAACGGGTGAACTGGTGAAATGCTGGCCATACTAAACAAAATCGGAGAAATTATTGCCCGCTGGTGGTCGGATTTTACCCTCCAGACCCGCCTGATGGCCGCTGCTACCCTCGTAGTGTCGTTAATTATGAGTGGCCTGACATTCTGGGCCGTGAATACTATCCAGCAAGACGCCCGACTTAACGATACTCGCTACGGCCGCGACCTCGGCCTGCTGTTGGCGGCAAATGTGGCGCCGCTGATTGCCAAAAACGATCGCTCCGAAGTCGCCCGCTTTTCCCGCCAATTTTACAGCAGCACCTCCAGCGTCCGCTATATGCTTTACGCAGACGAAGCGGGGGATATTTTCCTGGGGATACCCTTTTCCGAATCGGAGGTGCAGACTTCCCTGACGCTGCGCCGCCAGATCAAACTTCCCGATAATTTTCTCGCGGATATTGAGGCGAGAAATTTAACTTCTTTGCCTTTGGTGCGGCAGCATTTGACGCCAGATGGAGAAGTTACCGATGTATTTGTGCCGTTAATTCATGAAGACAAATATTTGGGAGTTTTGGCGATCGGCATTAACCCAAATCCCGCCGCAGTTATCTCTTCAAATCTTACTAGGGATGTCACTTTAGCAGTATTTGTCACAATTTGGGTGATGGTAATTTTGGGGGCTGTATTTAATGCCCTGACAATTACTCAGCCCATCAAACAATTAGTCTTCGGGGTGAAAAATATCGCCAGCGGGAATTTTAAGCAGCGAGTTGACCTGCCTTTAGGGGGAGAATTGGGCGAGTTAATCGGCAGTTTTAATGAAATGGCCCAGAAACTCGAAAGTTATGAAGAACAAAATATTGAAGAGCTGACAGCAGAAAAAGCTAAGTTGGAAACTTTGGTATCAACGATTGCTGATGGCGCCCTTTTATTAGACGCAAATTTGCAGGTTATTTTAGTTAATCCGACGGGGATGCGGATTTTTGGATGGGAAGGCAAAAAGGCGATCGGAGTAAATGTTCTTAACCTTTTACCTTCGGAAGTGCAGCAGGACTTGGCGAGACCTTTGCAGGAAATAGCTGCGGGCGATCGCGAAGGCGGCGAATTTCGCATCTCGATGAGCGAACCCGTTAACCGTACAATTCGGATTGTTTTAACTACTGTCATTCTGCACAAAGCGCCCGGTGCCGAACCGCTGTGCAAAAGCTGCATCCGCCATGAGGAAGATACCTGTACCGAACCACAACACCCGGTAGCTGTAGAGTGTACTTTCTACGAGCAAACCTCGAAGCATCAAGGTTCCGGACATTACCGGGAAAGTCTCAAAGGCATTGCAATGACAGTGCAGGACATCACTCGCGAAGTTGAACTAAATGAGGCTAAAAGCAATTTTATTAGCAATGTTTCTCACGAATTGAGAACGCCTTTATTTAATATCAAATCTTTTATCGAGACTCTCCACGAGTACGGAGAAGACCTTCTAGAAAGCGAGCGCAGGGAATTCCTAGAAATTGCCAATCGAGAAACCGATCGACTAACTCGTTTAGTTAACGACGTGTTAGACTTGTCGCGACTGGAATCCTGCCGAGTTTATCACTTGGACGCTGTTGACCTCCCGCAAGCTGTGGAACAAACCCTGCGGACTTATCAGTTAAATGCTAAGGATAAAGGCATTGAATTAGAGCAAGAAGTTGACCCGTATTTGCCACCTGCTTTAGGTCATTACGATTTGCTGCTGCAAGTATTTGCAAATTTAGTAGGAAATGCCTTAAAATTTACGCAGTCCGGCGGCAAGGTGGCAATTCGAGCGTATTTGCTAGAGTCGGAGGCTGCGACTACCAAAGACGGCAAATCCGGGAACCACAACTTGTCACCGAATGCCGGACATTTTCCGGTAGTGCGGATCGAAATTTCTGATACTGGAATTGGCATAGATCCTGAAGATCAACAAGCAATTTTTGATCGCTTTTTCCGTGTAGAAAACCGAGTACACACTTTAGAAGGAACGGGATTAGGTCTTTCTATTGTCAGAAACATTATTGACAAGCACCACACTAAAATTAATTTGGTTAGCGAAGTTAATGTGGGTACGACTTTCTGGTTCGACTTGGCAGTTTATCAGCCGAAACAAACAGTAGAGATGGAGAATTCTTGGCCAGTGGAAGCAAAGGTGGAGACTGAAACAATTGCGAGTCATGTTAGATCGATTCCGGTTGCACCGGAATGATTGTTGACTGTTGATAGTGATATTGTTTCCGGTTGATTAGGAATCAAGAAGAAAGCAGATTAGTTAGATGGGGATTTTTTAATCGCAGATATCAGTTTCGGAACACAGATGAACGCCGATGGGATTTTATCTGTGTCTATCGGCGTCTATCTGCGGTTAAACCTACATTCCTTGTTGTCCGGTAGATGGGGTTCTAATTACGTCAAGACTTAAGAAAGAGTCTTTCTAGCACGTTCCGATCGCTCTTCTGCGGTATCCATAACATCCGCCATTTTATCCACCATTTCCCCTGGGTAATTTTCTAGTACCCGAGTAGAAAGCGAAATTCGGCCACGACTTTCATCGAGGTCAACCACGATCGCTTTCAGGGGTTGACCGGGAGCAAACACCTTTCCAAGGTTATCAATATATTTTTGGCTAACTTGCTTGATGTGCAGCAAACCGCTAACTCCTTCCAAGTCCACAAACACGCCAAAAGGCTTGATGCTGCTGACTTTTCCTTCGACCAACTGACCAATTTGCAAATCCTTGAAAGCATTCGATTGAGTGGCCATCCGCTGGGAAAGTACGAGTTTTTCTCGTTCACGATCGACCTCCAAAAAATTAACGCTCAAAGATTGACCGATCAGCGATTCTAGGTTATCGCGGTCCACTAAGTGCGATCGGGGAATAAAACCGCGCATTCCCTGAACATCTACAGTCACGCCGCCCTTATTCGCCCCAGAAACCCGCACCTGAAGAACTTTACCGGTTTCCTGCAATTCAACTAAATCTTCCCAAGCTTGCTGAATTTGTAACTGCCGCAGGGACAAGGTAACTTGGCCATCTGCATCTTGTTCGCGGATAATCAAAAAGTCCCGTTCCTCGTCCAGCGGAACCACTTCCGACAAATCCGTTACTGTTCTCAAAGCAGCCTCTTCGATCGGCAAAAAAGCCGAAGACTTGCCGCCGATATCAACATACGCGCCGTTTGAGTCGTACTCGAACACTTTGCCGCGCACTACTTGTCCTTTCTGGAATTCGTAATTGTGCTGTTCGAGGGCTTTAGCAAAATCATCCATTGAAAAGGATGCTTTTGCGCTTTGAGAACCTGTAGATTTGGAATTCATGTCAGTTTAGTTGTCAGTTGTCAGTAATTTAGTTGGCAGTCGTCAGTAGAAAAAATTTTCCCACTCTCCCCATCTCCCTATCTCCCCATCTCCCACTCTCTAAGCTGGTTGAAGTTGCTGATGAAATAGCTGCTTCACCTGCATCCACGAGTCGGCTGCTGCCGTAGCGTCGTAACTGCCGCGGTGGTCGCAGAAGAAGCCGTGATCGGCATTGTAGCGGAAAATTTGGTGAGAAATACTGTGTTTTTGCAATTCTGCGGCGATTTGGTCAACTTGTTCTAAGGGAATGCTGGGGTCTTGGGTGCCAAAAAAGGCGTAGAGAGTGCCTTTAATGTCTGCTGTGCGGGCGATCGTGGGGGTTCCGCCGCCGGGGGTTTGGGTGGCGATACCGGCGCCGTAGAACGACGCTGTAGCCTTGATTTCGGGCAAAGTAGCGGCAAGGTAGGCGACGTGTCCTCCAAAGCAGAAACCAATGCAGCCAAAACCTTCTTGTTTGACAGAGGCTAGAGTTTTGAGGTAATCGATGGTGGCTTGGATATCGCCCAGAAGTTCGGAAGCTGTGGTTTTTTCTTTGTATTCTCTGCCGATTTGGATGGCTTCGGGTGTGTAGCCGGTTTCAAAGCCGGGGGCTTGACGCTGGTAAATGGCTGGGGCGATCGCCACATATCCTTCTTTTGCTATTCTTTCAGTAACTTCGCGGATGTGCGAGTTGACGCCAAAGATTTCTTGAATCACGATAACTGCGGGAAATTGCCCTGGGGAGGCTGGCTGGGCTAGGTATGCAGCTATTTGCAAATCCCCGTTAGGAACTGTGATGTTTTTGGTGCTAATTTCGGCTTTTGTCATCGGGAGTTTTAAGGTAAATGCCACTCTACTGATTTTAAGTTAATTTGGGGATTTTGTATGCAATTTGCCAATAATATTTTTCGGAACTGGGAAGCGCAAATACTGCAAATCTGGCAGGTTAAAATTCGCTATTTATTGAAGGTTTTGGTTTTGCTGAATAAGTCGGGGCAAATCACTCCTAGCAATTAATTGGGGATTCAATCCCGGTAAAATATAACTTGTTATCTGTGATTTGCTAAAGCATAGATTTTGATAAGGCTACGATTGGGAAGCTTTTGTCTGGCTTTTTGGGGAGATTTTCTAGATAAGCGTCTAACTCGATTAGCTGTTCAATATGAGCTAATCTTTTTTTGATATATCGGAGTTTTTTTTTAATCTATTTGCTTTCTGGTTGGCGGAAGCGTTGTGGTTTTTTAGCTAATTTTAAGTAGTTTTTTATGGCTATATTGCGGTAGGTTATTGGTTTTTCCTTGAGCTTCCCTTTATGGGCAGTGGATGTAGTAGAGTGTGTTTGAGTGTGGTGAGTTAAGTGAGACTGAGTATGGTAAGTTACGATCGCCATGCCGAACAAAGTCATGCAACCAGTTGAGGAGATTGATGCTCAAGTGGGCGCTTGAAGCAATCAGAGAGGATAAGCGAACAAAGTCCTGCAACCAGTTGAGGAGATTGATGCAGGCTAGGACTCAAGTCTAAGTTACGATCGCCACGCCAAAGAAAGTCATCCAACCCAAGGAAGACAGTATTTTGTTTTTTCCGCTGTGCGTTTGCTGTCAGGCTAAGATCGAAGGTATTGGTGGGATAGAGCCCGTTGAGCGCAAAATATTTTTTGCTGAGTTTCCGTGAATGGGTAGGTGTTAAAATCGGGGTATCAAATTTTTCGGCTCAAACTCATGTGCAGCAATAGTTTGATGCCCATATTCTGAAAAAACGATTGACGGAAAGTCTGTAAGCTCTACAGGATAAGGTTTTGCAGGGAGTATGGAAAATCTGGTATTGACAAGCCGAAGGCTGCAATGGTACTTTTGTTGTTGACTGACGCAACTGCACCTTGAAAACTAAATACACCCTGGCTTCTGGAACGGGCGGCCCAAAAAAACCTAAAACCCTATCAGGGATTGAAACTATAATATACATACTTTATTGTTAAATCAACAAAGGCCCAAAAAAACCTAAAACCCTATCAGGGATTGAAACGGAATTGCTTCTTTATGCACCGGGCGCTTGAAACCCAAAAAAACCTAAAACCCTATCAGGGATTGAAACATTTTCCCTCCTTAAGGTAAACCCATCATTTGATCCCAAAAAAACCTAAAACCCTATCAGGGATTGAAACTACAAAAAACAGTAAATTCACCCAGGTGGGTTCCCGCCCAAAAAAACCTAAAACCCTATCAGGGATTGAAACTTTTGATTGTGATTTCGGAGGAGAGACAAGCAAGCCCAAAAAAACCTAAAACCCTATCAGGGATTGAAACTCGTACTGTCCCCGACCAACTCCGCTTGTTGTAACGCCCAAAAAAACCTAAAACCCTATCAGGGATTGAAACTTTGTTGCTGTTTACGACTACCTGAGCAAGTGCGTTAAAGCCCAAAAAAACCTAAAACCCTATCAGGGATTGAAACGCAAAGCACTTTGGCAGTGGTGCTTTACTCGCTTGGAGGCCCAAAAAAACCTAAAACCCTATCATGGATTGAAACTGGCATTATTCCACATACTGTGTAAGATTCTCTCGCCCAAAAAAACCTAAAACCCTATCATGGATTGAAACTCCAAGAATTCTCCATATCGGCAGCGTTTCTTAAGCCCAAAAAAACCTAAAACCCTATCAGGGATTGAAACCGATCCGAGTTTGAATGCACATAGTTTTTGTGGTGCCCAAAAAAACCTAAAACCCTATCAGGGATTGAAACATCGGGCGCGACGTTGAAGTCGTGACCTGCAGGAATCCGCGCCCAAAAAAACCTAAAACCCTATCAGGGATTGAAACATGGCGAACGGAAAAGAGGAACCATTGAGCTTAAACGCCCAAAAAAACCTAAAACCCTATCAGGGATTGAAACATCAGTTGAGCAAAAAGTCCAGCGTTGATGATGAGCCCAAAAAAACCTAAAACCCTATCAGGGATTGAAACCACCCGATGGCCGCCGATGAATGCCGCTATTGCTCCAAAGCCCAAAAAAACCTAAAACCCTATCAGGGATTGAAACTGCGAGCCAGTGGGATTACCTCTACCCCTCCGAAGTCGCCCAAAAAAACCTAAAACCCTATCAGGGATTGAAACCAGAGTTCGCAGAAAAGTACAACGAGATTTTAAATAGCCCAAAAAAACCTAAAACCCTATCAGGGATTGAAACTCATACCAAACCGAGCTAAAAGCGTCTGTGATTCGGCCCAAAAAAACCTAAAACCCTATCAGGGATTGAAACCAGCTTTTCTCGACCGTAATTCGCTTGCTTGCGAACTCGCCGGAAAAAACCTAAAACCCTATCAGGGATTAAAACCACATTCGCGGGGGCAACACCGATTCGCCGATGATCGCGCCGGAAAAAACCTAAAACCCTATCAGGGATTGAAATTTGCTTGATGAAGCGGCCATATTTCTTGGCGATGCCGGAAAAAACCTAAAACCCTATCAGGGATTGAAACACCAACAGTTTCAGCAACACCCATATCTGAAAACGCCGGAAGAAACCTAAAACCCTATCAGGGATTGAAACCTGCGATTGGTACACGGTGAGGAAGTGCGCTCGGCCGGAAAAAACCTAAAACCCTATCAGGGATTGAAACAGAGGGATATCCGCCGCACCCGGTGCTAGCAAAATAGGCCGGAAAAAACCTAAAACCCTATCAGGGATTGAAACCTTACCGGGTAAGTTGCCACTGAATTGATAGAGTGCCGGAAAAAACCTAAAACCCTATCAGGGATTGAAACGCTTGGTACACTGGGGAAAGACCAGAGGCTATTTTAGCCGGAAAAAACCTAAAACCCTATCAGGGATTGAAACAGGTAGGGAATAGTGAAGGGAATTGTCGTCTCCCTCGCCGGAAAAAACCTAAAACCCTATCAGGGATTGAAACTTTGCCCCGCTACTTGGTTGCGACAAAGCCACCACTGGCCGGAAAAAACCTATTTCCCCATCGAGGGCTTGAAACGCCCAAACTACAAAATTATTGGCTCAAAAATAGACCTCTCCTCTCTCTTTTTATCTCCTCCCATAACCTCAAGCAATCGATCGACTACGCGCCTCCAAGTAAAATTTTCAGCCACAAAAGCCGGGCCCGCAACCCTCGCTGTCGCAGCCAATCCAGGCTGTTCGATCGCCCCTTGCATCAAATCAGTCAAATGTTCCCACTCAGGAGCTAAGATAAATAAGGTTTCCCCGTCACTCACCACAGCCGTAAATTTACTCTCAATCCGCAGTGCAAAGTTCGATCGCGTAAAATCATCGGTAGGGCCGCCCGCAGTGCAAATAATCGGCAAACCGCAAGCCACAGCTTCCAACACCGGCAGATTAAAACCTTCTGCCAAATAGGGAGAAACATAAACATCTGCTGCTTGGTAAAACTCAGCTATTTGAGCAAAAGATAGCTGGCTACCAGTATAAATTAATCTCGGTAAAACCCTCGCTCTTTCGGCATCGTTGAGCACAACTCGGCAGGCTTCCGCAATCTCGTCTCTAGACGGATAAAGCAGTTCAGAACCTTTTAAAACTAATCTCGCATGGGGATATTTGTCAACTACCGCAGCGAAGGCTTTTAATAAAGGGCGAATACCTTTGCGATCGGTTTGTCCTCCGATATTTAAAAATATAAAATAGTTTGACCAGCCGAAGCTTTGGCGCAGCGATTGACGCCGATCACCCGCAGCAGGATAATAAATCTTAGGATCGACACCCAAAGGTACGACGGCAATGCGATCTGCCTCAACTCCGCTGCGAATTAAGCCGGCTTTTGACCAAGCTGAAGGTGTAATAATTTTCGTTTCTGAATTAACGGGGGTTTGGGCGATCGACTTAACACCCATCGCCTGTAATACTGAACTGGTAATAATCCCCCATTCTGTGGCTGCAAATACCCAAGTTTGAGCGCTGGTGGAGGCCGAGAAGTCCCACGGGCAGTACATTCGCAGGGTAACATCGGCTGACTGATTTACCGCAGGGTTCTTAATGCTGCGAAGTAATGTTTCATTTGGGCGATCGAACAAACTAATTTTCGTCTCCCAAGCTGCGTCAATGTAGGGCATATCGCGGTGGAAAAGCTCAATTTGTCCTCGCGGGCGATCGAGCATTTCCAGCAGTTGAAATTGATTGGCTACGCAATAGGAATGATAAATAAAACGCCAGCCTTCAACAATAATCTGCAATTCACAACTCCCGCTTTTGGAATTAAAAATTTAACTAATAATCAGAAATTGGTAATTAGCAAATAGCAAGCAGAAATTACCAATTACCAATTACTAATTACCAATTCCTTACTTAATCACTTGCCAATCCATAATCCGCCACTGTCCCTCTTGGCGGATCAAGTCGTAGCGCACCCGCAGGTTTTCATTGCGCGAAGAAACGAGCTGAGCACGATCGAACACTTCGGCTTTTTCCGCGACTTGGGCTTCTACTTGAGCGCGATCGGGATTAGTCGGATTCGTGTTAACTCCATTAACTTGCAGCTTGTGTACATAACGCTGGTGCGCGTTGTTTCGCTGTTGAGCTTCTGCCATCAATTGCCAGCGAGACAAAGCCGGTTCTGTCAGAACTTGCTTTAATTCTTCGACAGCGTGGTTAGGGCCCAAAGCCGCTGCTTTCGCCGACAGCCAGCTTTGAACTATTTGTTCGGCTGATGCCTCCGTGATTTCTCCCGACACTGCGCCTGCAGCGCTCGGCTCCGGGGCCGCGGCCAAGGCAGGGATTTCTACGGGCGGTTCTTCCAAACGGACGAGGGCTTGCTCTCCTTGGAGGGATGGGCCCGATAGGGCTTGCATCGCGCTAGCCAACAGACTGAGTATTAACCACAGGAATAACAGGCTCAGGACACCTGCGACTAGAAACAAAGCCAGCCTGTTTGGAGGCATGGACTTGACTTGGGCGGTAATTTCTGCTGCCTTGGTGCGCGCCCGATCGGCAAAATCGCCCTTTAGCCCATTGCCGCTTGCTCCGCTGCGCCCTGAATGTTGGCGTCTGCGTTGTTTGGAAGTCGAGTCTGCGGGGTGTGGCACGGTAGCTATCGGGAGAGAGACGGCGGCAGCAGCGGGGCTCGGCGCAGCCACAGTTGCCTGAGATTTCGCGTTCGAGGCTGCGGTGGAAGCGTCGCCCGGTACGGGGGTCAAGGTGACGGTACTGGCTCCCTGCTTCGCTGTGGGTGGCTGTGCGGGTATGGCAGCGGGCGATCGGCCTGCGGTCGGTTGCAGCCGCCCTGGGGGCTTGCCGGAGCGGGGCTGTACGACGACCCATTCGTTGGCGGTTTCTGCGTCCTGTGGCAAAGCTTCTAGGTAAGCTTGTACTTTCGGGTCGGCAAAGTAGTCTTTCAAGGACACTGACTCGTTGGCCAAGTCGCGGAAGTGGGGAAACACTTCTTCTTGTAGCCAATGTTCGGCGTACAAGCAAAGTCCGGGCAACAAGTCGGGAGAATCTTGGGAATGTTCGCGAATGAAGGCCAGGGGTTCTTTTTCCGAACTGAGTTCGAGGGAGCGGCTGGCTTCTTCTGTCTGGCCCAGCAGCAGGGAACAGACGGCTTTTTCCAGGTGAACGTCTTGGCGGCGACCGAGCTGCATCAGCATCAGCTTGGCGCGACGGATCATCGATGGCTGTCTGGCGGCAAATCCTTGGGCTAACAGGGTGTAGACCGAGAGGTAAGTGGCGACTGCGGAGGGGCGGCCGGCTTCGGCTTCAAATAGCGCCTGCTGCTCGCTGCTGGTTAGGTGTTTACGCATTTGCTGCACGAACCGGAGGAAGTCTTCTATTCCTAAACCCGATCGATCGTCTCCCGAACCGTCGATACCGCCTCGTTCTTGAAGCATTTCTCGCAGGATTTGCAGTCCCCGGCGACGCTCATCGACTTTTTCTTCGGGGAGTGATAATAGCTCTAAAATGTTGTACGGACGGAGTTTGTATATGTCGGCTTGCATTTCACCCCTCACGCTTGCAAATAGGCTTTCGCGCAGCAGCAATTCTTGACCTGCTTCTAATGATTTTGCGGCATTTTCGTACTGACCTTGCTGCCACTGTTCGCGGCCGAGTTCTAGACAGGCAAGGCTGACGGTTAAAACTATATCTGGCCTCACGAGCTCTTTGTCGCCGAAACGACCTTCTGCGATCGCGATGCTGCCATTGTTAAGATACGGGCGACCCAGCTTCTGTACGAGTTCGTATTCTCCCAGTTCTTGCAGTATGAGCAGGGCTCCTACGAATTGGTTGTCATCGATTTCAATACTTGGAGTGTGGGGGTCGGGAGCTGCCTCTAAAGCCTTGGACTCTGCCGGAGCGGTTTCTCCTGCGTCTTGCAGGAATGTGTCCGTGCCTGCTGAGGTTTTTGACCTCTGGTGCTTGGCTTCCTGTGCGGCTTCCGACTCTCGATCGTAAGTTTTGGCTAAAAAACTGGCATCGTAAGCTTTGCGCCCCTCTGAGTCTGACAGAACGGCGCAGGCTTCATCGAGCAGTTGTTTGCGGGCGACAATCGCAACTTCGGAATACTCCCTGCGCGGAAGCTGTAAAGTTCGATCGCGGTGAGCCTGCTGCAACTGTTCGGCAGTAGCTTGAATCGGTAGACCCAAAATCCGGTAGTAATCTAGTGGAATTAACATAAGTTAAAGAACTGTCCACTTCCCCAAAGCGCTAGCAACTGAATTAGCCTATCTTAAGTGACATACTCCCGCAAACCAAATCAAAAATTCTGGTGTTGGCTTCCAACCGCCCCATTCACGGTATGTTGGACTTGCCGTAGAGATACTCTGATTTTTTTCCCTCTAGGGCGTTTTACAGTGAGGAAAATGCAAAGGCTCACTGCCCGTCAGCTAAATGAGTGGTTTGACTCTTGAGCATTTTCGGGTTTGAGAGTAATGGAATTATATCATTCGTGTGCATGGGGTTTAGATGGGAGTTGGTTCTCCGAGTCCCGGCAATCCGCCCCGAGGGCCAAACTCATTTTAACAATTGGTGAAGTGCTGCACAGAAAAGGTGCGATCGTTTTCTGCTGCGGTTGTGTCCCATCTCGGTTTAAATTTAGATGTCAAGGAAGCCGATCGTCGGGTATTAATTATTTATGGTTCAGGAACGGACTTTACCAGTTTTTGACGCGCAAAGCGTAACCATTTCTCGGGATGAGGGCTTAATGCTCTACGAGGATATGGTCTTGGGGCGCTATTTTGAGGACAAGTGTGCTGAGATGTACTACCGGGGCAAAATGTTTGGTTTTGTCCACTTGTACAACGGTCAGGAAGCTGTCTCTACTGGCGTGATTCGAGCGATGCGCCGGGATGACACCGATTACGTCAGCAGCACCTACCGCGATCACGTTCACGCTTTGAGCGCGGGCGTGCCGGCGCGGGAGGTAATGGCGGAGTTGTTCGGGAAGGAAACTGGTTGCTCGAAGGGCCGCGGCGGTTCGATGCATATGTTTTCGGCCGAACACCGACTGTTGGGAGGTTATGCTTTTGTGGCTGAGGGGATTCCTGTAGCTACGGGGGCGGCTTTTCAATCGAAGTACCGCCGCGAAGCTTTGGGGGATGAGAGTTCCGATGGCGTGACTGCTTGTTTTTTTGGCGATGGTGCCGCAAATAACGGGCAGTTTTTTGAGTGTTTGAATATGGCGGCTTTGTGGAAGTTGCCGATTATTTATGTTGTGGAAAACAACAAATGGGCGATCGGAATGGCCCACGAGCGAGCTACTTCTGATCCGCTGATTTACAAAAAAGCTCATGCTTTTGGCATGGCTGGTTTTGAGGTTGACGGGATGGATGTTTTGGCGGTGCGGGAAGTGGCGAAGGAAGCTGTGGCGCGGGCGCGAGCCGGCGAGGGACCGACTTTGATTGAGGCTTTGACTTATCGCTTTCGCGGCCATTCTTTGGCCGATCCTGATGAATTGCGTTCTAAGGAAGAGAAGGAATATTGGTTCCCCCGCGATCCAATTAAGAAGTTGGCTGCTGATTTGATCGATCGAACTTTGGCAACTGCTGAAGAATTGAAAGAGATCGATAATAAAATTCAAGCAGTAATTGATGATGCAGTCGATTTTGCTGAGAAAAGCGCTGAGCCAGATCCTAGCGAATTGTATCGGTTTATCTATGCAGAAGATGAGTAAGCTTTTGTGCATTTAACTTGTATGTTTAGGGCTGCCAGGATGCCAACCCCACAAGAGTCATAGATCCCCGTAGGGACACGGCGAAAGCCTTTGTCCCTACTGCACTTCCTAAACCTATAATACGCTGTAAGACTTACGTACAAACTCTACTTGTACGGTGTGCACTGCGAACCTTACTACCATAAATTGTGGCTAGAATCAAAGGTAGATTTTCTAGACGAAAAGAGGCGATATGATAAATCTCGATCGCAATCTAACTCAAGCCAGCAAAAATATGGGTGCAGTGCGAGTCAAAGTCAAGCTAACGAATGCCATTGATGAAGAGTTAGTCAAGAGAGGAGTGCTCAATCCAAATCTGTTGCGTGTGTACGAAGCAGAAGCACTCATAGATACTGGTGCAATACGCACAGCTATTCCTGTAGAAGTCTGCGAGCACCTGGGTTTAAGAATTAGGAGTCAGGAAATAGCAAAATATGCTGATGGCAGACAAGAAACAGTAGGATTGACTGGGGCTATTATCATTGAAATAGAAGGGCGCGAAACGATTGAGGCGGCAAGGGTTTTAGGCGATATGGTGCTAATCGGTCAAACTGTGTTAGAAACTTTAGATTTGCTAGTAAATTGCAAAAATCAGCGTCTAATTCCCAATCCCGAAAATCCCGAAAGGCCTGTATTGAGAGTTTAATACTAAATAAAGTATAGCCTTTCTCAGAAAGATGAGGTACCCGACGGGCATAGGGCATAGGGCATAGGGCATACCTCACTTTTTTGAGAACCGCTATAGTTGCCTTTGGGATAGAATCAAGCTGAAGATCGAGAGGTTCAGAAAATTCCCTGAGCTTGTCAGAACCAAGCTTATCTGCTATTCCTTGATTGAGAGAAAGATAAACGCCAGAGAAGTCCGCGCGAAAAAAATAAACACAGTAAAACCCCGACTGGACATTCTCAGTTACAAGCTTGTTAAATATTGCTATCCAAGGAACTTTAGCCCAAGAACCATTACCTGCTGAAGCTTTTACGCTATAGATTTCTGGTAAGTCCAATTAAGCACTTATTGATTTCGGCACTATATTTCTGACATAAGTAGCAAATGAATGTCCTTTGATGTTGTCGTTACTGACCAATGGAGATTCAAACATGATTTTTTTAAGGGACTCTCTAAGCGCCATAGCCACTAATTAGGGCTTGCTGAAAAAGTAAGAAAACAGCATTTAGAAAGATGAATGAACTCGCGAATCCCTTGATAATAT
>NZ_JAUBSB010000010.1:0-28990 GCF_036702135.1 Microcoleus sp. LAD1_D3
GATCGCGTTTGAGCCAGTCGTCGAGGACATCAAATATGCCTCTTTCGGTCTGGGCGCGTCCGACTGCGATTGTCATTTACGCAAATCTCCAAATGGATATAATTACAACGGATCTGCCTCTAGTCATTAGTCTCTAACCGTTGCCTCTGCCTAGCAGAAAACAAGTTGGATTATGAACAGAGTTTACTTTTCTTTACCGTATTAACGATTATAGAGGTAATTCTTTACAAGAGCAAGTTTTTATTAAAAAACTTCCGGATCTTGACTTGTCGGAAGTCCCCGAAGTCCCCGAAGCCCTCGAAGCCCCCGAAGTCCTTGCCCTGCATTTGGGAATTTCTACTCTATAGGAGTCTTTGCGCTTTGCCTCAGAAGCCCGGTGGCTTCGTAGATATATCGGCCTCAACCTCTTATTTTTCTAAGAAACTGCGTTTCCTTGGGTAAGTCCTATATATATACTGAGGATAGAGCTCCAGATTTAGGTTTTTAAGACTATATGTTCAGCATTGACATCATTGTGAAGAACACCCCGGTATCGCTGTCGGTGCAGCGGAAGTTGCAGGAGGACGCTGAGACTGTTTACCAGCAGGTTTTAGAGGCAATTCGCAACTCCCAACCGCAAATTTTGGAACTAACTTGCGAGAAAAATCCTGAGAAAAAGGTGGCTGTGCTCAGCAGCGAGATTTCTGGGGTGGTGGTTTCTCAGAAATCGGGGGCGTCATCTACAGGCAGATCCCCGGGTTTTGTCTCGATGTCGGCGGCAGAATGAGGGCTGGGGGTGTTGGTGCCGATATGAGCCAGTCAGCCGTTGCTGTGCGGGATTTGGGTTTTTGCTGGCCGTCGGGCGATCGAGTGTTGCAAGGTTGCTCTCTGGATGTACCCAAGGGCGAGTTTTGGATGCTTTTGGGCACTAACGGCAGCGGCAAGTCTACGCTGTTGAGGCTGATGGCTGGGCTGCTGCACCCCCAGTCGGGAGAAATTGACCTGGGCGGGCGGGTGGGTTTTGTGTTCCAAAACCCCGACCACCAATTGGTGATGCCGACGGTGGGTGCGGATGTGGCTTTTGGTTTGGTGGAGGAAAAGCTTTCTAACGTTCAGGTGCGGGAGAGGGTGGCGGAGGCTTTGGAGGCTGTGAATTTGCTGGATTTGCAGCGGCGGCCGATTTATGCTTTGAGTGGGGGCCAGAAGCAGCGAATTGCTCTTGCTGGGGCGATCGCCCGTCACTGCGAAATTTTGCTGTTGGATGAACCGACGGCTTTGTTAGATCCTGATTCTCAGTTGGATTTGGTGGCGGCGGTGCAGCGGTTGGTGAAAAATCGCGGGATTACGGCTTTGTGGGTGACTCACCGTTTGGATGAGTTGAATTATTGTGATGGGGCTTTTTTGTTGGAAAAGGGCCAAGTGGTCGATCGGGGAGATCCGGCGCGTTTGAAGCAGCGGTTGATGCAAAGCCAAGATGTTTAGCTGTTAAGTAGCGGTTGAAAGCTATTTGTTGTTAATATCAACCATTAAGTTACTAGGAAGCCGACAGAGGAATCGCCCGCAAATAATTAGAGTTTTGTTACTTATTCCAATAACATTCAGGAATAAATAGTATTTTGATTATTTAGGAGATACTGATGAACCATTATCCTGATTTATCTTACCAAGGATATGAGGTGATCCGCGAACTAGGACGTAATCGAGAAGGGGGACGAATTACCTGGCTTGCCTCAACTATTGATACTACTGATATAAAACAGCAAGTGGTTGTCAAGCAGTTTTGTTTTGCTCAATCTGGTTCTGACTGGTCAGCTTTTAGTGTTCATGAACGAGAGATTCAGGTTTTGCAAGGACTCAACCATCCTGGTATTCCTCGCTACTTAGGAGGGTTTTCCACGTCGGATGGTTTCTGTATGGTGCAGGAGTATATCGATGCACCATCTTTAGGAGTGTTACGCAGTTTTGAACCCGAAGAAATCAAGCAAATTGCTGTATCGGTGCTAGAGATTTTAGTTTATTTGCAAAATCGAATTCCGCCAGTCATCCATCGAGATATTAAACCAGAAAATATACTGGTGGACGATCTACTCAGGGTTTATCTGATCGATTTTGGGTTTGCGCGAATTGGCAGTCAGGAAGTATCTGGCAGTAGCGTTTTCAAGGGAACGCCCGGTTTTATTCCCCCCGAACAGTTACGGAAACCTACAGAAGCCTCTGACTTATATGGGTTGGGAGCAACCTTGATTTGTTTACTTACAGGTACGCCCTCAACAGCACTTCAGGACTTAACGGACGAGGATGACCCCTATCTTATTCGGTTCAGCCAGCTAATCCCACAGCTAAGTTTACGATTTGTTAGCTGGTTGGAAAAGATGGTGCAACCCAGGCTAAGAGATCGCTATCCAAATGCTGTTACAGCTTTGGAAGACCTTAAATCCTTGTATGTCTTTCGAGTACCAGAAGTCAGCTTAAATACAAATTCTCTGGTTTTCCGAGCAACTCGTTTAGGTGAAAAAATCACCCAAAAAATTCACTTTCGCAACTTAATGCCTGACACTTTGCTAGAGGGAAGTTGGGAAGTAGCTCCTCATCTTCAAGATCCACCACATACTCCAGATTCCCATGCTTGGATTTCCTTCTCACCTGCTAGTTTTAAGGAGAATTTAGTAAAATGTGAAATTACCGTAGATACTTCCCTCCTGGCAGCAGATAAACATTACGAGCGTCATCTTCTTTTACATACAAATGCCTCACCAGAAACACATGATGTAACTATCAGGGTTCAGACAGCACCTTTGCCAATTGATGTTAAGAAACCTCCCTACAAAAGCATGGCAGTATTGTTAATATTTTCAACAGTAATAACAACTATAGTCATCGGTAATTTAGGTTGGTCTCAAACAGCTATAGGAATTATTGCTCTAGCTGTTGCCACAGTAGCAACTATTTGGGGGACAGGAGGACACCTTGGAATTAAAGCATGGAGTTGGATAGGGGGCGGTATAGGCTTAACTTTTACGGGACTGGCGATATATATGACTCACAGTTTCTCTGTTGCCTTTTTCGCGCTGATTTTTGGCGCGTTCTCAGGTGCAATGCTTGGAGCCGCGTTTGGAGTTTGGGTGGATATAATTGTTATTCATCTTCTGGATCGTGACTTTTGGAGAGAAATCACACTCGATCGCTTTGTGTTAACGCTGTCAGCACTAAGCACAGTGCTGGGAATTGCTTTAGGTATGGGATTTGTAGTCGGCTTTATAAATGTCTATACTTTGCTAACGTTGGGGGGATCGGGACTGCCTCTTGCAGCTATGTTGTTGTATCCATCCCTTAAACATCGCTGGTTGATTGCCCGCTACCGTAAGTCGGAACAAAACTTGATTCAGCCGTGAGATATTGGCGACGGCATAACAACCTCACAGAACACTATTCCAATAAAAATTCATACTGCCAAAGGGGGCGATCGATATTACTACATTGAGGTGGCGGATCGAGGAGATGCCATCGATGCTGACGTGATATTTCATCGGATGAGGATTGACAATGTGGGTGAGTAACCATGAAGCATTGGAAGGTGAAGAGCTTCAAGATAAGGTAGCAGCGTGCCAGCTTGATACCAAATTAATCTCGCAATCCTCGATCGCGCAACCAAGCATCTGCCCAAATTGTATCGGCTTCTGACAGCGGTGGTATGACTTCCCAGTTGCGATAATCTATCTTGAGGTCGTAACTTGCTATGTCGTAAATTTGAGTGAATAATTCCTGCAAGTTTATGACTGGTTCGGTATCGCCCGATCGCAGCGGTAAAGGAAAGGCAGGCAGCGGGTTCTGCACGTTAAAAGCGTACAAATCTGCTCTGGGACGGCGATTTCCCGACACACCAAAACGCTATAGTGGCTTTCAATGTCATTGCCAATAACTGGCATTTTTCGACCGCGCCGCAATAAATCTATTTCAATTAAATGAGTGCGACCAGATAAAATTTCTTCTCGCTTTTCTTCGTACATTTGTCGTCCTTTTCCTGTGCGCTTATTGCTAGGCGAGAGAATTTCAATAACTGTTATCAATTCTTTGGTTTCTCTTTCTCTAATTTCTAAATAGCCTTCCCGAACCGTGTAGGGCATGGGAATAATTACTGTTAATGGTTGTGTAGGCGGTGCTGCAACTGCTATGTTTGATGCTGTTGTTTTTGTTGCAGTTTGTGGTTGCATTACAGTTACGTCGGGAATGTCAATGACTGATAAATCGTCGTCAGCCGTTTCATAGATTCTGACTTCCAGCGACACTAAATACTTAGGACACAGTTGGGGAGATAAAAACCGGAAAATTTCACTAATCAGCAAGTTATGTATCCCAGGCCAAAAGTCGGGATGCTCTAAATACGGATCCATACCGGGAAAGGGAGATGGCATTGATGTCACTCCTTGACTTAAGTCTATTTACAGTTTAGCAATGTTGTTTTGGGAAAATTAGGGTCGATCGCACTTCCTGTGAAATAGAATAAGTAAGTCGGTGAGAAAAAAGCAAACTATGTTAAAATAAGTAAAGAGAGAGAATAGGTCTACTGAGGTAACTCAATATATGGGCGCTAGATTAAGGGTATTTCTCAGTCAAGAGCAAGATAAAACCCTATTAAAACTGAGAACTACGGATGTTCCCCAAAAAGTCAAAGACCGAGCAGAAGTAATTAGATTAAATGCAGGTGGCTGGTACGTTGAAAAAATAGCGGCTCACTTTAATTGGACCCCACAAACAGTAAGGGAGGTTTTACATAGATGGCAAAAACTAGGCAGGGAAGGGCTTTGGGAAGTACCGGGTCGAGGAGGCAAACCGAAGTGGAAAGAAGAAGACATATAGCCTTTCTCAGAAAGATGAGGTACAATAACAGCAGTGTGTAAACCAGTTAAAAATATTTGATGATGTAACTTGACTGAACGCCCACTCTATGGCTTTGGCTAATTCTTGATAATTAGTAGTCTTGATAGAACGGAGAATAATTTTAAGCTTTGACCAGAGATTCTCAATTGGTGAAAAATCTGGTGAATAAGGAGATAAGTATATTAATTTTGCCCCTTTTTTTTCGATCGCTTTTTTCACTTCTTCTCCCAAGTGAATGGGACAATTATCCATGACTACACAAGCACCTTTCCATAATTTTGGCACAAGTTTTCTGATAATAAAAGCTTCAAATGTAATTGCATCAGTTCCGCCTATTAGATTAACCGATGTCAAAATTTCCTTGACTGACATTGCTCCAATTATTGAGACATTTTTGCCACGTTTAGTTGGTTTTGGCCCCCGGGCTCTTTGACCTTTCAAAGCTCTAGCATATAACCTAACCATTGCTAAATTAACTCCAGATTCGTCAATGAATATTAAGTCTTTCAAACCTTACTCTTTTATTTTTTGCCAGAACTCACATCGCAGGATTTGAACTCGGTCGGTGCCTTTGTCCGAGGGGAAGAGAGTTTTTTTTTGACAGTAATATCTAAGAGTTTTATCATTCTTGCTATTGTCGCTCTACTAACGGAAAATCCAATTTTCCCATAAAGTAAATAACGAAGTTCTTCAAGAGTAGCATCATTGTTTAATTCAATCAATTCCCCCAATATGAGTAGTTGCTCTGCATTCAGTTTGCCTTTGACTCCACATCGGTGAGTTCGGGGAGTAATGTTTTTTGTTTCACGATATTGTTTAAGCAATTTTTGTACAAAGCTGAGGGCTACAGAAAAACGCTTAGCTATTGCTTTTTGTGAAATCGGTTCAGTATGATAAGTATCAAGGATTTTTTGCCTAAAATCAATCGAATAAGTTTTCATTTTTAACAATGTATGAAGTTTGGTACAAGTAAACGTGTTGTAAGTCAACCAGATCGTGCTGTCAGAAAAATGCTATTATGTGTGATATCGCTTTCGCGTGGCTTTACTGAACCATATAATTATAGTTCATTCCAGAAGTGTGTTCTCTGTTTGACCCTCATGAATAAGTGTCAGTAACATCATACCTCATCTTTCTGAGAAAGGCTATAGAGTTTTTAACAGAATGCCTCAAAAATGAACCACGTACATACAACAGTGTTCAACTAGCTCAGAAATTAGAAAAAGAGCGTTCTATTAAACTAAGCCCCGACCGATTAAGACGGATACTAAAAAAAAAGGGTTTATTTGGAAACGAGCGAGGAAGAGTCACAAAGGAAAACAAGAAGCCGTAGTACGTCAAATTAAACTCTTCAGACCTAGATATGCTGGAATGGGCTGCTGCTGCGGGAGAAATCGACTTAAAATATTTAGATGAATCAGGATTTTGTGCTCCCAAGCGAACCGAGTTACACTTATTACAAACGAGGACAGCAAAAACGGCTAGAACAAACGAAGAGGCGTGGTCGGAGATTAAGTATTGTAGGACTTTTTCAACAAGAATCAAGCTGTGTTTACGGTTTAGTAATAGGGGGTGTAGAGCGAAAAGCTTATATCAGAATGATGGAAGCAGAAGCCGAGTCAGCCGCTCATAGTAAACGAATCAGAGTAATAGTACAGGATAATGGCCCGATACATCGATGTCATGAAGTTCAACAATTATGGTCGAAGTGGGAAAGCCAGGGTTTATATATCTTTTTATTGGCCAAATATTGTTCAGAAATGAATCCGATAGAATTGGAGTGGCAACATATCAAAAAAGACGAGCTGGCAGGACAAATGTTTGAGGATGAATTAGAGCTGGCTTATGCCGTAATTAATGGGGTAGAAGCTAGAGGAAAAAAAGGAAACTACCCTACAATACGCATTAAATTTAGCTCCGAGCTGGTTACTGAATTTTTTGTTACATAGTTGTTATAAACTTTCCCACCGACTTACTTAGTAGTCAGGACGAGGTTGCGGGATTTATTGGCGTTTAACTGACCCTCTCGAACGCGGTGCCGAAGCGCCCGATTGGTTTTATGTGCCGAATGTTCCCCCACTATTAAATGGTGAGGTGCGACGTTCTTATGTATTGTGGAAAGAATACGTTGCACCGGTGATTGTACTGGAATTTGTGTCGGGGAATGGTGCAGAAGAGCGAGATAAAACGCCGCCGCCCGAACCAGGTCAAGCCGAAGAACAAAAGGTGGGCAAATTTTGGGTTTACGAACAGGCGATTCGCGTGCCTTACTACGGCATTTATGAAGTGAAAAAAGCTGCTGTAGAAATGTATCATTTAGAGGATAATCGCTATCAGCTAATGAGTGCAAATGAGCGAGGTCACTATCCGATTCCTCAGCTTGGAGTTGAGTTGGGAATTTGGCCAGGTGAATATGATGAGATGAATTTGCCTTGGTTGCATTGGTGGGATAGTGAAGGGAATTTGTTGTTAATTGGGGAGGAACGTGCTCAACAAGAAAACCTGCGGGCGGAACGAGAACGCCTTGGCGCTGGAGAAGAACACCTTCGCGCTGAAGAAGAAAAACAACGGGCCGATCGCCTAGCAGCAAAATTGCGCGAAATGGGGATTAATCCTGATGAGGTGTGATTGTTTTTAGAGGGTTAAATGGGGTACAATCGCACTTTTTAAACAGCAGAAAGATCAGAAGCCCCAAAAGGGCGATCGCTCCCCTCATCTATCTCTCAATATTAAGATTTCCTTAGTTGCTGCCGTGGCGCACAGAAATCGGTGATACAATCAACAGCTTAGCTAGGGGTGCCCGAATATCCGGGCTGAGAAAACACCCTTAGAACCTGAGTCTGGGTAATACCAGCGGAGGGAAGCTGTTTATCAAGGAAATTAAATATGCGTACCGAATGGATCGCTAAGCGTCAGGGGCAAAGCAATGTATCTCAAATGCACTACGCCCGTCAAGGTGTAATTACTGAGGAAATGCACTTTGTTGCTAAGCGAGAAAATCTCCCGCCAGAACTTATCCGCGCCGAAGTTGCGCGGGGACGGATGATTATTCCCGCTAACATCAACCACCCGAATTTGGAACCGATGGCGATCGGCATTGCCTCTAAATGCAAAGTCAATGCTAATATCGGTGCATCTCCCAACTCTTCCAATATGGAAGAAGAAGTTGACAAGCTTAAACTAGCAGTGAAATACGGCGCTGATACCGTGATGGACTTGTCCACCGGCGGCGGGAATTTGGATGAAATTCGCACTACAATTATCAAAGCTTCACCGGTGCCGATCGGTACTGTACCAATTTACCAAGCTTTAGAAAGCGTTCATGGTAATATGGAAAGTCTGACGCCGAATGACTTTCTTCACATCATTGACAAACACGCTCAACAAGGTGTTGATTACCAAACTATTCACGCCGGAATTTTGATTGAGCATTTGCCGTTGGTGAAAAATCGGCTAACTGGAATCGTCTCTCGCGGCGGTGGCATTTTGGCGCGGTGGATGCTGCATCACCACAAACAAAATCCCCTCTACACTCACTTTAACGACATCATTGAAATCTTCAAAAAATACGATGTTTCGTTTAGTTTGGGAGATTCCCTCCGCCCCGGTTGCACTCACGATGCGTCGGATGATGCTCAATTAGCTGAACTCAAAACTTTGGGACAATTAACTCGCAAAGCTTGGGAACATGACGTGCAGGTAATGGTGGAAGGGCCCGGTCACGTTCCGATGGATCAAATTGAGTTTAATGTCAAAAAACAAATGGAGGAATGTTCGGAAGCGCCCTTCTATGTTTTGGGGCCGTTGGTGACAGATATTGCACCTGGATACGACCACATTACCTCAGCTATTGGGGCGGCGATGGCTGGTTGGTACGGTACTGCAATGCTTTGTTACGTGACGCCGAAGGAACACTTAGGATTGCCGAATGCTGAGGATGTCCGAAACGGGCTGATTGCTTACAAAATCGCGGCTCACGCGGCAGATATTGCACGGGGCCGTCCGGGTGCGCGCGATCGCGATGATGAACTCTCGAAAGCGCGTTACAATTTCGATTGGAACCGTCAATTTGAGCTGTCATTAGATCCAGAACGCGCAAAGGAATATCACGACGAAACTTTGCCGGCGGATATCTACAAAACTGCTGAATTCTGTTCAATGTGCGGGCCTAAGTTCTGTCCGATGCAGACTAAGGTTGATGCCGATGCTTTGACGGAATTAGAGAAGTTTTTGGCTAAGGAACCTGTAGCCCAAAGCTAATTGGATTAATTCTTAAGGTGCTGATGGCGCACCTTACTTAATCGTAAAGCTGTTTCGTTTTTTGTGGGGCGGGCATCCTGCTCGCCCAAAACTAGGGTGCTGATGCCGCACCTTACTTAAGGTTATATTAAAAGGAGTTACCGAAAAGGAGAATTGCGATGTCCGTTCAACTTCAAAAACGCCTTTTTACGGTGAAAGAATATCATTTAATGGGTGAGACAGCGATTCTTTCTGAAGCTGAGCGCGTCGAACTCATTGAAGGAGAAATTATTCAAATGGCTGCTATTGGAACTCGTCACGCAACTGCTGTGAGACGACTTAACCGACTTTTTCACCGATTACCAGAAGATAGAGTTATTGTTGATGTCCAAAACCCTGTTCAGTTAAGCGAACGTACTGAACCGCAACCTGATGTGGTATTGCTCCAATTTCGCGATGATGATTACGAAACAGCACATCCAGTTCCCTCAGAAGTGTTACTTTTAGTAGAGGTAGCTGACACTACAGTGGATAATGACAGAAATGTCAAAATTCCTATTTATGCCCGATCGCTCATTCAAGAGGTTTGGCTGGTTAATTTAGTGGAAAACAGCTTGGAAGTTTACCGCCAGCCAACGCTGAACGGTTATAGTGTAATACTAAACTTGTACCCTGGTCAAGAGGTTGCACCGATCGCATTTCCTGATTTTACAGTCAGTGTGGATGTGATATTGAGTGCGGGCGATCGCACTTCCTCAACTCCAGAGCCATAAATTCGCTGCTTGATGCTGATTAAACTGCATTTTTCAAAGGAACTTGCTTTGCAGAGGATAAACAATTATGAATAACTTCTAGAGCAACAGCTTTAACTACATTAATACTGACGCTATTGCCCAGATAAAACGGATGGTTTTCATAGCATGAAACTGGCTGGTTAAGATTGATACCTTGCACCACTTTTAACATGAGGCAGAGCGAAAGCATCTGCGTTACCAGGTAGAACCTGGTAACGAGGGAAATCGCACAAACTGCTATTTCTTGCTACTAATCCATTCCTTAAGATCGTTAATCGTAAAAACTGTTTCAAAGTCCAATCCAACAGAGCGATAAAACTCCGCACCACCTTGCTCTCTGTCAATCAGCGACAAAATGCGATCGACTTTATAACCAGCGGCCCGCAACCGTTCCACCGCTTGCATCGCCGACTTACCCGTCGTCACCACATCCTCCAAAACCGCCACATTCGTCCCATCGGGCAACAGCGGCCCCTCAATATACGCCATTGTCCCGTGTCCCTTCGTCTCCTTTCTGACAATTAGCGCCGGAATCGATCGACCTTCTAGAGCCGAAACCACACTCACAGCAGTTACAATCGGGTCAGCGCCCAAAGTCAAACCGCCCACAGCTTGCACGTCCGACGACAGCATCGACAACAGCAAACGTCCCGTTGCCAAAGCACCTTCAGCGTGCAGAGTCACCGGTTTGCAGTTAATGTAATAAGAACTTTTCTGCCCCGAAGACAGCACAAAATCGCCTTCGCGATAGGCAAACTCGCACAACAAATCTAGAAGTCGATCGCGCAACACCTTTAAATCCGCAGCATTCATAACTCACACCGTGTAAAAAACACAAATAATCCGTCGATAATCAGTTTATATTGGAATCGGAATTAATTAAGGAGGCCCAAATATATGAGTCAAAAGTTAAAAAGCCTGAGCGGCGCGTTGATTCTCGCTGTCGCCTCTGCCGCAATGGCATCCGTCAAACCAGCTCAAGCACAAACAGAGCGATTTCACCCGATTGCCGACGACTTCAACCGACAATTCTTTGAAGCTTCAGGAGACTTTTACCACAACGTCAGCTTGCAAGGTTACTTTGGCGACTATTTAGGCATAGGTTCCCCCAGCGGCGTCGTTGCCTTTCCCGAAAAAGAAATTGAGAGGGATGCCAGTCGCGTCAACGGCTTCTACCGACGAGTCATGCAGCGGCAAGTTTCCAGCGATCCGATTCTCCGCGTCCCAGATGCCGTCAATCCGTTCGATGCCTCAGTCATGGCACTGCCTGCAGCTTGCCAGCTAGCACCTCAACCAAGCGGCTGTTTCGCTACTCCCGGCGGACTCCAAGATCAGTTTACACTTCCAACACAGCAGGAAGGTTCACAGACTGATCCAGGGCCCGTTAGAGGACTTTATCAAGTATCGCCCCCTGGCAAAAATTAATCGATCGACAGTTGCGAGTTTTGAGCCGCGGCGGGTTTACTCTCATCTCGGATTTGTATTAGAGAGAAAGTCTCAACCCGCCCCAAAAATTTACTTTTTGGCAATCCTTTCGGTAAACGCGCCATAGGATTTTTGTAACTATTGGGGTTATTTTACAGGACTAAATATTATCCAATATTTATGAAACAATGCTGCCGTCAGGCATGATTGTTCCTTTCAAAAAAGCTTCACCCAGATTAGCTCCCGCCAAGTTCGCTCCTCTGAGATTGGCCCGGGTCAAATTCGCCCCTCTCAAATCAGCTTTGCCGAGGTTTGCCCACCGAAAATCGGCAGCGCTCAACTCTGCAAAACAGAGATTTGCCCGGAAAAGATATGCTCCAGTGAAGTGAGATTCACCGAGGTTAGCTTTAGAGAAATTAGCTGCATAGCAATGTGCTTCAATCAAATCAGCTTGAGTGAGATTGGCTTGACTGAGATTAGCACCGTTGAAGTTTGCGGCCATCGCATTAACTCTCGACATCACCGCACCGATTAAATTCGCATCTCCGAAATCGGTTTGTTGGAGATTGGCAGCGGTGAGGTCAGCCCCAATTAAATTAGCGCCGCTTAAATCAGCTCCCTTCATGTCGGCAGCTCGGAGGTTTGTTCCAGTTAAATTAGCTTTAATTAAATTAGCTTCGAGCAATTGTGCTCCGGCAAGATTTGCTAAACTAAGATTACATTCAGCGAGGTTTGCCGCAATTAATTTAGCCTTAAATAAGTCTGCTTTAAAAAGGTTAGACCGCCAAAGATCAGCACCTCTGAGATTTGCTTCGGGGAGGTTAGCTTCGCCCAGATCCGGTTCTAGATTTGGGTTGAGACTTCTCCATTCAATCCAAGTAACTGCACCTTTTTTTAACAGCGCTAAATGCTGTGCGTTTGCCATAATTACATCTCCTTTAACGGCTATTCCTTGCGGCCAAAAATTGCTGGATTTTCTCGACCCGTCACGTTTTCCACCGCCGCAATTGCTGCCTGGGAACCTGCTATAATATCTCGTTCTGCGCCGCCGAGGTAAAGCCGTCCGAAACTGCCTACAGCTTGAACCTCTAAGATGTTAATAGATGCGCCTTTTTCTGCTTCATTAGCCGCCAGCGCTGCATAGGCTGCCGGTTCTACTTCTAAGACGTAAAGCGTTTGTCCCGCCAGCAGCAACTGTCCGCGGCGGGTGCGGTTGATTAATTGTGTTTGGTGGGGGTCAATGTTGCGAATAATTTGACTGGAAATGACTCGCGGTTTGATACCTTCTTCTCTGCGGACTCCGATGAATTCTAGAATTGCTTTGCCTGCGGCCCGGGTTTCCCCCTGCTGACTTGAGTGTACTTCCAGAAGGCCGTACAAGCGTTCGACTATCTGCACTCCTGGGCGCACGGAGGCAGATTTGAGGGCGACATCGGTAATTCGGTTAATTTCTATACCGGGCGAGATTTCTATCCACAGCGACGCATCCCCCGGCAGCGGCAAGAATCCGGCGGCGATTGTGCCGATGTATGCTGCGTGCTGCGGCTGCAAGTTGTCTAGAAATACGTAGCTGCGTAACTCTATACCCAAAAGTTTTGATCTCCGTCGATCGAGTTCCAACTGTTGTCTGTGCAATATCTGAGTTTACCTGTTTTTGTCAACAACACCTTGTCTGTTGTCGAGAGTGCCGGAGTGCCTCACAACCGAGTGAGGTGTCAGACCCGCGATTTCTAGTGCCGGAGTTCCTCCGCGAGCAATCTTTAATTTTGTGCGCCTGCTAAAAATTTGATATCAATCTCTAGTTATACGTGGAACATAACAATCTTTACTGCTAGAGGTGGATTTAACTTTAAAAGCCAATCGATATAGTTGTGATAGTTAAAGATTTTAGCCAACAGAGAGCATTTGAATTATGAAACGTTCTGATTTATCCAAAGCAATCGGTGCAGGTATTATAGCTGCTGGTTTAGCCATAGCACCAGCTCATCTGCCTGCTTCAGCTCAGACAGATACAACTGGCGGTACAACTGGCGGTACTAACAACACTACAACCACCACCACTCCTCGCTCCGATGTCTACAATGCTGAGACCGATCGCGATTTTGATTGGGGATGGTTGGGATTGCTCGGCTTGTCTGGTTTGTTGGGCTTGATACCCAAAAAACGCGAAGAAAATGTCCGTTACACAACTACAACAGGCGATCGTGACCCCGCCGTTCGCACCGACTACCGCTAAGAATCGAGTCTTAGGGCTGTGGGCATGATGCAGGGACAGGATGTTTTAACCTGTCCGATCAGCACCAATAATGATCAAAAAACCTCCATCGGTGGGGTTTTTTTGTTTGAGAAGATGCGCGATCGAACCACGATAAAATTGGTTACATCTGATATATTGCACCATTTTCATGAACAGGCTTTCCGCCCTGTGCCACAAAGAGTGAATTTTCTGGTGGGCCGTTGCTCCTAGCCCGTCAATAAAACGCTGATTGAGAAGGGTGCAATATCTCAGATAATACCGGACTTGAGATTCTTAACTTCTTTTTTTCTTCTTCCTTTATTCCTTCGCGTTCTTAGCGTCTTCGCGGTTCGTTAAATAAAGAGTTTTCAGACACAAAAAGACCTTAAAAAATGTTTCCCCCAGAACGATCGAGCAAATCCAAAATCGCCTGCACCAACTTGTCAGGATCTAAAGGCTTAGAAAGGTGCCGCTGGAACCCCGCAGCCAGGGCCTGCTGATAGTTAATTTCTCCAGCATAAGCGGTGAGGGCGATCGCCGGAACCAGTCCCCCTTTGTGGGGCGCCAGAGCCCGAACCTGTCGCATCAACATATAACCGTCGGTATCGGGCATTCCAATATCGCTCAACAGCAAATCCGGCACAGACTGGGTTAAAACAGCCAAGGCATCGGCGGCGTTAGCAACTGCTGTAACACTTGCCCCACAATCCTCAAGCAGAAAAACCACCAAATCTCGCGCATCGGCATCATCATCCACCGCTAACACCCTGATACCACTCAAATCGAAGGATTGCTCCGGCGGCGCAGTTGCTGCAAGACTTGTCTGAGATTGCACGGGCATCAGGGGTATCCAGACGGTCAAGGTTGCACCTTTTCCTTCGCCGGGACTGTCGGATTTCACGGTGCCGCCGTGGAGTTCGACGAGATGGCGGACGATCGCCAATCCTAAACCCAATCCGCCAAACTTGCGCGTCATCGTGCTGTCAGCTTGCCGGAAGTAGTCGAAGACATAGGGCAGAAAATCAGGTTCGATACCTTTTCCAGTATCAGTTACAGTAATTTGGGCGTTCCTGTCAACCCGATGGAGAACAACTGCGATTTTGCCTCCCGGCGGGGTGAACTTGACGGCATTTGACAGCAAATTCCAGACTACCTGCTGAAGTCTGCCCGCATCGCCCAAAACCGAGCCGAGATTCGGTGCAAATTGAGTGCTGATTTGAATCGACTTGACTTGGGCCGCCAGACGCACCGTTTCAATGGCAGCGCCGATCACCTCAGCTAAATCCACAGGTAGAATATTCAAGCTGACCTTACCTTGCAGAATCCCCGACACGTCGAGCAAATCTTCGATAAGCTGGGTTTGCAGTTTGGCGTTGCGCTCGATCGTCTCTAAGGCGTAACGCTGCTTTTGGGGTGTCAGAATGTTCGATTGAAGGAGCTTCGCCCAGCCCATAATCGGGTTTAAGGGAGTCCGCAATTCGTGGGACAAAACAGCCAAAAATTCGTCTTTGACGCGGTTAGCCTGTTCCGCTTCTTCCCGCGCTGCCTTTTCCCGCGCTAGAAGGCGTTCCCGTTCCACTTCTGCAACTTTTCGATCGGTAATGTCAGTGTTGGTGCCACACCAGCGCAGCACCTTGCCTCGATCGTCGCGAATCGCCACGGCGCGGGAGAGAAACCAGCGGTACGATCCGTCTTTGCCGCGCAAGGGGAAAGTATCTTCCCAGAGTTCCCCTGTTTCAATGCAGCGCCTAAATTTTTCGACAACGCGATCGAGGTGTTCCGGGTGGTGCACCTTTTGCCAGCCCCAGCCCTGCATTTCTTCTAGGGTGGTGCCCGTGTAGTCAAACCAGCGCTGGTTATACCAGAAAATCCCCCCAGTAGCATCTGTCATCCAGGCCAACTGAGCGATGTTGTCAGCTAGAGCGCGGAACCGAGCCTCGCTTTCGTGCAGCTCATGCAGGGCTCCCGCGTGCAGGATCACCGTCCAGAGGCGAGCCACCACTTCTTGCATCAGCCAAACTTCATCCGGTCGCCAGTGCCGAACCACCTTTGATGTCACCAGCAAAAGAGCCACCCAGCGCCCTTCCTGAAGGCAGGGAACATCGACCAAAGCACGAATACAAACGGCACTGTAGTTATCGAATAAATGCGCTGTATGGGGGTAATTAGCGATATCTGAGATGACAAGTATTTGACCTGCCATAGACAGGGCTTTCAGTTCTTGCGTCTTAAAGTCTGAGATTTGATAGGTGCCGACGGCGCTGGCAAGGTCGGGCTGGTGCCAGTCTTGGTGAACAATTGCCTGATCGGCTTCTACATCAATTTCGTGCCAGATGCAGCGATCGACCTTTAAATATTCTCCCAGACTGTTCATGGCTTCGCCCAACATTTCTGCGGGGTTGGAGCCCTGGCGCAAGCGGATTTCGAGATCAGAGAGAAACTGCTCGTTGAGTTGGGCTTGTTTGCGATCGTGAATATCGGTGTTTGTGCCGATCCACTCGACAATCTGGCCTCCTGCGTCGCGAATTGGCAGAGCGCGGGACAAATGCCAGCGTTCCATTTGGTCTGCTGCCCGCCGCAGGCGCAGCTCAAGTTGATAAACTTCTCCAGTGATTAGACATTCTTCCCAGCGGGCCCAAGATTCTGCCAAATCCGAGGGCGGGACTAGGGATTCCCAATTGTTTTGAGCGGCTTCCTCGTAAGACATTCCCAGATATTCCGACCACTTTTGTTGATTGGTAAAGCGAATTTCCCCGCCGGAGTCTACGTTCCAAATCATGTGGGGCAGTGACTCAGCCAGGAAGCGAAAGCGGCGGTCGCTTTCTGCTAAGCTTTCTTCTGCTCGTTTGCGATCGTCAATATCAATGCCGATACCAGCCCATTGCACAACCTTTCCCCCCCTGTTTTTGACGGGCACAAGTCGCGCTAGATGCCAGCGGTAATTACCATCAAACCTGCGTACCCGACACTCGAATTCGTAGGCTTCCCCTGCTTCAATCGCAGGAGTGCGCGTGCCGACAACTGTTGGCAGATCATCAGGATGAAATAATTGCAGCACCGGCGCAGGCATCGGCAATTCTGGCATCAGGCCGGTGTAGCTTTTCCAGTGTTGGTTGCAAAACTCTAACCTGCCGTCGGCGGTGTTGATCCACATTAATTCCGGGAGACCATCGGCGAGGGTGCGGTAGAGATTTTCGCTTTGCCGCAGTGCTTCTTCTATTTGCCGGCGCTCGGTTTTGTCCTGCAGGATTTTCAGGAAACCTTGCACCTCGCCGGCTGCGTCGCGCAGGGGCATCACCAGCCCGCTGCCCCACAAGCGGCTGCCGTCTTTGCGGAGGTGCCAGCGCTCGTTTTCTCCTTTTCCCTGAGTCAGGGCGCTGTGCATTTCTGCTTCCGGCATTCTGGCTGCTGAGTCTTCTGGGGTGAAGATGATTCGTCCGTGCTGCCCGACGATTTCAGCTTGGGTATAGCCCAGCAATCTCTGGGCGCCTGCGTTCCAACTGGTAACGTGTCCGTCGGTGTCCATGGTGAAGATGGCGTAGTCTTTGGCGCTGTCGAAAATCAACTGCAGGTGGGTTTCACGATCTCGCAATGCTGCTTCTGCTTGTTTTCGCTGGGTAATGTTGCTGGTGAAGCCGACTATTTTGGTCACTTCACCTTGCTCGTTGCGGATCAAACAGCCGCGTTCCCAAACATCGATCCAGCGCCCGTCTTCGTGCCGGACTCGGTACTCGTCTTCGTAGCGATCGCCAGTAAAGATTGATTCCGCCCCGGCTTGGATGCGCGCCAAATCGACGGGATGGAGGCGTTCTCTCCACCACTCTGGTGTTGCCTGTGCATCCTCTGGGCGGACACCGACGATCGAGGACAGTCCCTCGGAACGGTAAACTGAGTTCGATGCCAAATCCCACTCAAACACGATGCCGTCGATCGCCCTTGTAGCTAACTCAAAGCGGTTGTTGCTTTCTTGCAACGCGAGTTCGGCCATTTTGCGATCGGTAATTTCCTGTACCACGACATTAATCCCGACAATTTCCCCGCCCGTGTCTTTGAGCGGCAACCAATTCTGGAGCCAAGTGCGAACAACACCGGGTTGAGCCTTGGTTTCACCGCTGATTTCTAAATTCCGCTTCGGTTCTCCGGTTTCGAGAAGGTGGCGCAACAAAGGTTCGGCTGCGTCTGCCAAGTCGGGGACAATTTCGCGTAGGGTGCTGCCGATGTGCATTTCGACGGGCAAGCCGTTCGTTTGGGCCAACCGCTGGTTGATCCGCACGTACCGCAAATCTGTGTCTAAAACTGCCAAACCCACGGGAGTGGTTTGGTAGAGCCACTCTATCTCTAGAAGTTGACGGCGCCCCGTTTGCTCGCTCTTGTGCAGGGCGAGTTCGGCCATTTTGCGATCAGTAGCATCAAATAATACTCCGATAAACCGCACTGCTTCGCCTGCGGTGTCGTAGAGATAGCGCCCGAACGCTCTCAACCAGCGGATTTCTCCGTTGTCGGCCCGGATGATGCGGTATTCGGGGGAGTAGAGCGATCGTGTTTGCCGAGCTGTTTCCGCTGCCTGCAGGACTTGCTTTAAGTCTTCTGGATGCACTCGGTTTTCCCACACAGCCACGCTTGCTTCCCCGTCCGGTACTGGTTCGCAGCCCAAAATGCTGAAATGGGTCGCCGACCAAATTACTCGACTTGTTGGCACGTCAAAATCCCAGGTTGCCATGCCTGAGCCTTCGATGGCGACGCTCAAACGTTCTTCGCTTTGTTTTAAGGCAATTTCAGTTTGTTTGCGATCGGTGATATCTGTGAAGGAGCCCACGGCCCGCACGGGATTGCCTGATTCGTCCCAAATTGCTCGCCCTCTGGCTAAAATCCATTTGTAGCGCCCGTCGGAACAGCGAATGCGGTACTCGCAGCAGTAATGTGAGGTTTCTCGATCCAAGTGCTGCTGCCAATTGCTTTGCATTCTCTCCAAATCATCGGGATGAATGTAGCTCAAATATTGGCTGAAGTCCTTGACTTCTTCCGGCCGACGTTCCAAAATCTCTAAACCGCGATCGCTCAGGAAATGGCAATTTGTTTGCAGGTTGTGATCCCAAATGCCGTCATTGTTTGCCTGCAAGGCTAGCTGCCAGCGTTCTTCGCTTTCTCGCAGGGCTTCTTTGGTTCGCTCGGCGCGATCAATTTGTACGGCGACAATGGCAAAGTCTGCTAGGGCGATCGCGATCCGCAAGTCTTCGGCATCGAATTGGCGATCGGCATCGTGAGATACAATCCATATTGCCCCCAGCGATTGATTTTCTGCTTGCACCGGAACGACTAACGCTTCGGCGATCGGCAATTCTAGCTGTTGCAAGTCGGTAAAATATTGTTCGGGAGCGAAGTAAAGCTGGGGAGTTTGGCGATCGAGACCTGCTCCCGACAAACGCAATTTGCGGGGTGTGTTTGTATCTTCTGCGGCTTCCCACGCGCCCGCCAATGCCACCCACCGAAATATTTGGTCGGAACTGGCATTTTCTTCTAGTAAGCAGACTCCGACACTTCCTGCGCCGCACAAATCTTTAGTGATCGCAACCAGTGTTTTGAGCAGCCTGTGGGGTGAGGTTGCCAATTGTCGGGCCAGCGTTTGCAGCGCTCGGTTTTCTGCTTTTTGATCGTGCGATCGAGGGATGCGGCGCGACAGTTCCTCGGCGATCGGAATGTCGGTTAAATTAGTTTGTGGGGTTTGCCAAGCTTCCATCAATTAGTCGTCTCTACGTCTTTCGGTCTGAGCTGGCGAGCGTATATCAGCGCCCTATTAAATCATCCGCTATAAATTATAGCATCTACCGAGAGACAGAATTAGGTATCTATCTTTGGAATTACTTTTTAGTTTTCAGGCTAGTGGATTGCCTTGGTTGATTTTACTCTTATCGCCACCTTATGCACAATTTTATTCCAGAATCGCGCTTTTTTCCATATCTAACTTGGACAGAAATTCAGTCTATGGTGGATAAAGAAAATACGGTGATAATTCAGCCGCTAGGTGCGATCGAACAACACGGCCCTCATTTGCCTTTAATTGTAGATGCGGCAATTAGCGCGGCGGTGACAGGCAAAGCGCTGGCCAAGTTAGACGCAAATATTCCCGCCTACGCTTTGCCGCCTTTGTACTATGGCAAGTCGAACGAACACTGCCATTTTCCCGGTACAATTATGCTCACTGCTCAGACACTTTTAGCAGTAATCGGCGAAATTGCTGACAGTATTTATCAGGCTGGATTTCGGAAATTAGTGTTAATGAATGGTCACGGCGGACAGCCGCAGGTGATGGAAATTGCGGCGCGGGATATTCATCAAAAATATCAGGATTTTTCGGTTTTTCCGCTGTTTGTTTGGCGGGTTCAGAATGTGGCTGCTGAATTATTAACCGCTAAGGAGTTGGAGTTTGGGATTCACGCGGGTGATGCAGAAACGAGTTTGATGTTGGCAATTTTGCCGTCGCAGGTGAAAATGGAACTGGCTGTTACTGAATATCCGAAAAATTTGCCGATCGACAGTTTGCTGAGTATGGAAGGCAATTTGCCTTTTGCTTGGCTGACGCGAGAGTTGACTGAAAGTGGTGTGTTGGGCGATGCGACGGCGGCGACGAAAGAAAAAGGATCTCGGATTCTGGAATCTCTCTCTGACGGCTGGGCACAAGTTATCAAAGATGTTTACAAATTTCGACAGCCGGGAAGTAATTAAAAATTAAGAATTAAAAATCAAAATTTGTTCTAATCCGTGTCAAAATGAGTCTAAGAAATTTTTTGAGTTGGAAAACTAACGATGAGTGTAAATTCTAAATTGCAGCGCGCTTTTGAGCAAGGTCGCGCCCTGAAAATTATCAGCGGTTTAAATAATTTTGATGCCGCGAACGTTGCGGCTGTCGTCAAAGCAGCGGATCTCGGCGGTGCTTCTTTTGTCGATATTGCTGCCGATCGAGATTTGGTATTGATGGCAAAACAGTTGACAAATTTGCCAATTTGTGTATCTGCTGTGGAACCGGAAAAGTTTGTGCCTGCACTAGAAGCTGGCGCTGATTTGATTGAAATAGGTAACTTTGATGCTTTCTACGCAGTAGGCCGCCGCTTTGAAGCTGAGGAAGTTTTGGAGTTGACTCGCGAAACTCGATCGCTATTTCCAAACATCACCCTTTCTGTGACAGTTCCCCACATTTTGGCACTCGACAAACAAGTGCAATTAGCAATTGAATTAGTCAATGCTGGCGCTAACATCATCCAAACCGAAGGTGGCACCAGCTCCCAACCAATTCACGCTGGCACATTGGGATTAATTGAAAAAGCAGCGCCTACTTTGGCCGCAGCCTTTGAAATTTCCCGTGCCTTATCAGTCCCCGTACTCTGCGCTTCCGGCATCTCCAGCGTCACCGCACCCCTCGCTATTGGAGCCGGTGCTGCGGGTGTGGGTGTCGGTTCTGCTGTCAGTCAACTTAATAGCGAAGTGGCGATGATCGCGGCTGTTCGCAGTTTGGTTGAAGCTTTGGCTTTGGTTTCGCGATCGCACTTTGCGGCTTCAATTTAATTAAGAAGTTCGGTAAGGGATAGATGTTGAGGGAATAAATCAAGCGTGAAGCTTTTTTCCCTCTCCCCATTCTGCCCGTCTCTCCCTCTTCCCCGACTTCCTTAATAATTGACAAACCACACAGCATAATCATCTAGTAACTGATTGTTTGGGGAACTTGCATCAACTGATTCTAACTCGAATAAAGGCAACATAAACTTTTGGCGATCGCCGACGCGCTGCACTTCCACAAATATGCCTTCTTCCTGAATCACAAAATCATCTAACCGATTAATTGTGAATCTATCAGTATAAGAAGGTTGAGTTTTTTTGAGTCTTGCATATTCTTTTTTGCTGCCATAACCCCTTGTATATTCTTCCTCCCATTCAAACTCTTCTATGCCGGTAACGTGGCAGGGAAGTTGAATATTTTGCTTGATGTACTCTAGATATTTGAATGAATTTTTCAGAGTACCATCAATATTTTTAGAACCCAAAATTTTGCTGATTTTAGTTTCAAATTGCTTGGTATTAAATGGGAGATTTTTGTCGATATGCGCTAACATTTCTGGATCGAACCCCGATCTCAATTCGGATAATTCCTCCAGCAGGTGCTGAAAGTCGTTGATCGGTTTCGGTCTTCTGCCTGCTACAATGGTTTCATCAAGCTGAACTGGAGGAAGTTCGGATTGTGAAGGAAGGGATTTGCTTTGATCGGGGCGATCGTCCAATTTAGGTTTGTTAACTTTAGACTTGTTAACTTTAGGCTGGTTAAGTTTAGGCTTGTTAAATTTAGGCATCGCTCGGTCTCGCTGGATCGGTTTATCAATAAAGTATATCTTGGCAGAAGTACATTCGTGTCTAATAGGAGGAAGGTGTAATGCAACTACTGAAATCGCCTGATGAATCGCCAGTCTATCAAGGACAATTTGGCGAGTTTACGATTACTCAAAACGATCGCACGGGAGTGTTGATTTACCGCGCTGGATTGGGGGTGGCGGCGCTGTGTTTTGCGATCGGCACTACTCTGGTGTTGCAACAGGGCGACAACCCGATTGCAATCCAAGCTGTAACACCTATTTTTGCTTGTTTCTGGATAGCTTTAGGCGTCAGCTTGGCAACTATTCACATTTACATGATTGCGCTACACCGAACACTACAGGCGTTTTGGGCGATCGGCGGCGCGGCAGCACTGTTTGTCGCTGTACAAAGCAGCGAACCCTTAGCTTTAACAGTGTACGAACATCCAGCCACGTTGTGGGGAATTGGCTTTACTTTTGCCGCCTTAAATGGCATTTATTTTAAAGAAGCTTTCTGCTTCAACCGCCTAGAAACCAAATTTTTGACTCCGGGAGTTCCTCTCTTACTTTTAGGACATATTTTCGGTTTTTTGTCAGCGGAAAATGAACAATTTTTGCTGGCTATTTGGGCCGCTTTGTTTATCATATTTGCTGTGCGTAAGTTTTTTCAACCCATGCCGCAGGATATCGGGGATAAAAGCGTTTTTGAGTATCTGAAACACCAATAGCATAGAAGAAGGAAGAAGAGCTTTCTTCCTTCTTCCTTAAATATCTGCTGTATGAATTTTGCCAGACTGCGAAAACTCAAAATCAAAATAAGTCTAATGCGCCGCCGAGAAATGTGGGCAATTACCAGAGAAGGTTGGGTAATTGCTCTGATGGGATTAATAATTGCAATGCTCTTAATTATCACAAATATCCATCCATTTTTGGCGGTAAATGCGCCGATTAAAGCCGATATATTGGTTGTCGAAGGCTGGTTGCCGGATTATGCGATCGAAAGTGCGATCGCTGAATTCAAAAAAGGTGAATACCGCCAATTAATTACCACAGGAGTTCCTTTAAGTAAAGGCTACTATCTCGCTGAATATAAAAATTATGCCGAACTGACTGCCGCGACTTGTATTGCGCTAGGATTTGATAAAAACAAAGTAGTAGCTGTACCAGCAGCGAGTGTTGTCAAACACCGCACGGCTGCTTCTGCGATCGCCCTTCGAGATTGGCTGGCTGCTTCTGCCCTAAAAGTTGAGTCAATTAATCTTTATTCTTTTGGCCCTCACGCCCGCAGAAGTTGGATTGTATTTAAAGAAGTGCTGAATCCTGAAATTAAAGTCGGGATTATTGCGGCGGAAACCCAAGATTACAACCCACAAGAATGGTGGAAATCGAGCGAAGGTTTTCGGACAGTAATCGGAGAAATTATTGCTTATATTTATGCCCGTTTCGTTGATTGGAAAGCTTAGCCAGTAATTGTCAACCTCCCTCTTAATTCCCTTCGCGTTCTTAGCGCCTTCGTGGTTCGTAAAAAAACATTTATATAGCAGTTTTAAATCTGTGGAAATATAGGACACGGCAGTGCCGTTTCCCTACCCGGGCATCTGTGGAAATACAGGAAACGGCAGCGCCGTTTCCCTACCCAAGAAATACAGGAAACGGCACTGCCGTTTCCTTACTATAATTTAACCAAAAATGATAAAATTATTCTCAGATAAGTTGAGGGCAACTCGTTGGTAGAAGAACGCGCTTACTGGTTAGCATGGTCGCAGATTAACGGTATCGGGCCAATTTTATTGCAAAGATTGCACCAACATTTCAATAGTTTGGCAGAAGCTTGGGCGGCAAAATCAGTAGATTTGATCCGAATCGAAGGGTTCGGCAAGCAGATAATTGAAACCGTTGTGCAAGAACGCACTAAACTCAATCCTGAAGAATTTATCGAAAAACATCTTATAAAAAATCCCTGTTTTTGGACGCCGGCAGATCCAGATTATCCCCGCTTATTATTGGAAATTCCCAATCCGCCACCAGTGTTGTATTATCGTGGTAATGTCGATCGCAAAGAGAATCAAGGAATTACGCCGACGGTGGCAATGGTTGGTACTCGTAGCCCTTCGGAATACGGCAGAAGGTGGACTCGCAAAATTAGTACGGCTTTAGCTAGAAGCGGTTTTACGGTGGTTTCGGGATTGGCTGCAGGCATTGATACAGAGGCTCATACAGGCTGTTTGGAGGCGGGAGGAAGGACTTTTGCAGTGGTGGGGACGGGAGTAGATATTGTATATCCTAAACAAAATGAGAGGTTGTGCGATCGCATTTTGCAGCAGGGATTGGTAATTAGCGAATATCCGGCCGGCACTCAACCGAATAGAACTAATTTTCCGCGCCGAAATCGCATAATTGCTGGGTTAAGCCGGGCTACAATAGTGATAGAAGCTCCGCACAAATCGGGGGCGTTAATTACTGCTTATCAAGCGAATGATTTTTGCCGGGATGTGTATGTTTTGACGGCAAGATTGGATGATGAGCGTTCGTTTGGGTGTTTGGAGTTGCTGAGTAAAGGTGCTCATCCGATTCTGCCGAGTAGCGATCGACTCTTAAGCGAAGACAGGTTGTTGGAAATGCTCGGAGCTATGCCAAAATTGGATAGAGCCGAGCAGTTGTCGCTATTTCCCCCAAATCCGACGGTTGAAAAGCAAGGGCCGCCGTTGGAGCCGGAATTGGCTAAGGTGTTAAGTGCGATCGTATCTGGGCCGATTTCTTTTGATACAATTGTAGAAGCGTCTGGATTAGAAGCAGGAGCAGTTTCTAGTATACTTTTGCAGTTGGAATTGTTGGGATTAGTTTCGCAGTTACCGGGAATGCGATATCAGCGGTGCTGATTTGTAAGTAATACGGTTTAGGCTATTGGTGTCAACTTAAGTCTAAAACCCTCTTTATCTCTCGTTTACCGCCGAGGCCAGATCCCCCTAAATCCCCCTTAAGAAGGGGAGTAGGGGTTGACTTTGAGAAGATTCTTGTCCCACCCCCTACTCCCCTTTTTAAGGGGGGTTAGGAGGGATCAAGGCCTTGATAGTCAGCGGTTGAAACCGAATAGAGACAAACGAAGTCCGTATCTAAGAGACTGAAGAATAATAAGGACTTTAGTCCTCATTACGAACCTTTAAATCAATCCGAAATTAGCAGCACTAATACTGCTAGCCGAAACTCCGGCCAGAGAAGCTAAAATCTCCCCAGTTTGTGCAAACCGGATTAAAGTCGAACCGCTATCTTGAGCAATTGCCAATTGCGAGAAACTCAACCCGTTACCCAATACTAACAAGTCTTGACCGACTTCAAAGTCAGCAATAGTATCAATACCAGAATTGGTAGATAATAAGAAGCGATCGCTCCCTACATCCCCTACTAAGGTATCATCGCCCAAATCGCCACTGAGGAAATCGTTACCCTGACCTCCTAGCAGAATATCATTGCCTTGACCGCCGTAGAGGGTATCGTCGCCCTTTTCACCAATCAGGATATCTTCACCTCGATTGCCAGAAAGGAAGTCATTGCCGGCGCCTCCTGTCAAGGTATCAAAACCCTTTCCGCCGTAGAGAGTATCGTCACCAATTCCACCATCTGTTAAGTCGTTCCCCTGATTGCCATTCATCCAATCATTGCCATCAAGGCCAAAGAGCAAGTCATTGCCTTTTTTACCGCGCAATATATCATCGCTAGCACTTCCCATAATGGTATCATCGCCATCTGTGCTTTCGGTAGTATTTTCCCCATCTTTAACGAATTCTATACCGCTTTCTGGGAAAGGTTCTTCGGGTGTAGATGGTGTACTGGAGTCATCTGTATCTAAAGTATTGCGGACTGTTGGATTGTTAGCTGTCGCCGACTGAATTTTGGTAGTTAGAGATGCACCAGTATTTTCGGAAATCGCCGACTGAATCGTTTTATTTCCGGCTGCGACTTGCAGTAAATCTTGGGCTAATTCTCCTTGTGCGACTTTTTGGATGCGGGCGATTTCTGTCGCGGCATCTGAGGGCGAGGAATTGCTGGATACGAGATCACTAATTCGCTGATTTCCCTCGGCAATAATTTGGGCAGCATCCGAAGCAATACTAGAGAGTTGCGGTACTTGCAGTTGACTCGTTGCCGATTCAATAATCGCTTGCACTTGTGTGGAATTGCTTAAGTCGAGAGTGCCAGATTGAATTTGATTGGCAACGGTAGAAATTACGCTAGAGGCAATCTCATCTTTCGCGGTATTTGAAGCACCGCTAATTAAATCTGTGACTAAAACAATGGTATTTTGCACCTGAGCGTGTGCTGCATAAACCGCCAAACCGTTCGGGTCGTTTTGAGTAATTGCCTCTAGCGGGTCGTAGCTAGTCAAGTCAATTGCTGACGACACTCCCAGTGCCGATTTTACCTGAATTTGCGCCTGATTAGGGTCAGTACCTTGCTCGATTAACTCGGTCAATAGGGTAGTTAACGGAGTAACTACTGTAGCATCTGGTGTGGCAAATAGGGGGGTTTGCTGCGGCAAATAAGTAGAGGTATTGATGCCATCTATGAGTACAATTTTGCCTTCATCCGGTTCGAGGTCGCCGCTGTTATTTTTGTCGAATTGGTCAAGAGAGACATCTAAGTCAAAGCTGCCATCTGCGTTAGTAATTGAGAACGGTTCGTTGTCATCCTGAACTCCATTAAAGTTGGCATCGAAGAAGACTGTCGCCCCGGCCATGTAACCGTTAATTGCTCTACCCCTAGTGCTAGAACTCGGCCCCAAACTAAACTTAGCTAACTCAAATGTGGCAAAGTTATTATCGTAGACTGTTTTGTAATCTAATCCACAAGGATAAGATATACTGAAGCGCTTCCCAAATACTTTGAAACTTTTATCACAGAATTTGACTGAAATGGACTTAACTTGAGCACCCAAGAAAGCATTAACTTGTCCTGTTACATCAAACAGTTCCGAGGGTTTGCTGATGCGGGAAGTAATTTCCGATGTTCGGATTTTGCCGTCGCCACCTTGTTTCGGTTGGAATTCTCCGATATCTATTAAGTCAATGCCGACTTTTCCTTGAATTCCACCTTTGACATAGCCCTCGGCAATGCCAACATCTATCCCTGCACCCACGGCAATACTAGCGTCAAGACTGAGTTCGTCAACATCTGACCCTGTACCGTCAGCATTTTCGCGATCGCTCACATAAAATCCATCCAAAACTTTGCTAGCAGAGTCCGCAGCAAAATTAGACTTTTTCCACTGGTCTAATCCGTAGGTATCGTACCCAAATCCTAGATGAGCTGAAGCACTAAACTTGCCTTCAAGTAAACCTTTGAGTGGCCCAAAAATCGGAAAATCTTGCCTAAGATTAAAGTCAAATCCCAGTTTGGGCATCTGATAGGTGAATACCGGAACATCCGGTTTACCTATCAGCAATTGAATCGCGGTTTCCGGTTTGGTCAAGAGTGGGATATCAAAGCCATCAATATCTTTTAAGGCATTTAAGAACTCCTTGACCTTGCCGCTTGTTTTGGAGTTAATTTGTTGGTTGGCTGTTTGCTGTACAGCAGTCGTTGGGATCGGGGAAGCATTCTGAAGGTTAGCACTTTGATCGGCAACATCTATATTCCCCAGAGTGTAGGAACCAAAGTCGATTTTATCGGGAGAGTTTGCTATTTGGTTTGCCAAATCAACAACTTTATCAACCTTGGCAACCGCATCTAAAAAGCGAGTATCGATATCGCGCCCAGAGATTTTTGCTGCCAGTTCTAGTACGCTGACTTTGCCATCCCCATTTTTATCAAACGGCCCTGCTATACCTAGTTTAGACAGTAACTTAGTGTCGGAATTCAGAAAGTTAATAACGGGTCGAAATGGTTTAATTACATCAGAAATTTTACCGACAATTGGTTTGGCAAAATTATTGACAAATGTCCCCAAATCAAGTTGCATATTGTTAAATGCAACGGTGGGTTTTTGCGGTCCGGTTAATTGACCGTTAGCGTAATTTAGGATGGGCCAATTAACTGCTAAGTCGAAGTTATACGAGGGGAATGCAGCATTGCCGTTGATGCTGGTTTTTGCTGTGAGACCGAGATTAGCATTGCTCGTTAAGTTGGCATTGAATAAGTCTTTAAACTGATAGTTACCTTGCAGTTCTGGCAAGGTGAGGCGAGCTCCATCATTCGGGCCACCCAGATTGTCTAAGTCATTGAGCTTGACTTCAAGGTTGGCATCGACTTTAGTCGGGTTTTTGGCATCGTTTGCCAAGTCAACTTGGAAAAAACCTAAGTTGCCTTTTGCCTTGAATTGGTCATTTAGGCTCAAGTCAAGGTTGGCGGTTAACTTAGTTTGGTCAGTATCTATGTAGCAGCCAAAATCTTTACTAACACCAACTCCCAGGGACAAGTTGAAGTTGTATTTTGATTTGGCTTTTCCATCTACATCTAAGCTTAATGCCGGCACTCCTAAGTTTTTAGAGAGATTGATATCGGGAAACTGATATTGCTTGCCAAGAGTAATTAGCAAGGTACTTTCATCAGCACTAGAAGTCCCAGTTAGAGCAACATTGAAAGTCGATCCAAGTGCAGTGCGGAGGCTACTTTCTAACTGACTCAGACTTTGATTTCCCTGATTTTTAATCGTATCGATTAACTTAGTCTTGAAGTTGCCAATAAAATCTGGGGAAATGTTTTTGAGCGGGCCGACAATGGGTAGGTTAACTGCCTGTAATTGGTCGTCAAGAATTTTCTCAAGTTTATCCAATCCAGCTTCTACGCCGCACCAATTCTTCTGTGTGTCGATGGTGCCACCAGGTGTCGGTGGTGTTGGCGTCGGAGTGCCAGTTGTTGGCGTTGGCGTCGGAGTGCCAGTTGTCGGTGTCGGCGTGGGAGTACCAGTTGTCGGCGTGGGAGTACCAGTTGTCGGCGTCGGCGTCGGAGTACCAGTTGTCGGTGTCGGCGTCGGAGTACCAGTTGTCGGCGTCGGAGTACCAGTTGTCGGTGTCGGCGTCGGAGTACCAGTTGTTGGTGTCGGCGTCGGAGTACCAGTTGTCGGTGTCGGCGTGGGAGTATCAGTTGTCGGTGTCGGCGTCGGA